>DASRHD010000357.1:0-8773 GCA_035650695.1 Opitutaceae bacterium | reverse complement strand
ACGAGTACGCCATGATCCGGATCCCGGACTCGTTCCCGGTCGAAGTGCATTTCAAGCTGACCGACTACCCGCCCACCGGGCTGGGTGAGCCGGCGCTTCCGCCAATCGCCCCGGCAGTGTGCAACGCCATCTTTGCCGCTATCGGCAAGCGCGTCCGCACCCTCCCGATCACCCGCACGGATTTGAGCTGGAGCTGAGTTCGCAAAAGTCTAATCCACTCTGTCGTGCTCACATCGCGCCGGGATTATTTGCTGCGCATCATCGACGAGGTCAGCGCCTTCCTCGCCCGGGTGATTTTTCAGCGCAACAAGGGCAATCTCCAGGATGCGCTGCAGACGGTGGTCCAGGGTTGCGAGCGGCTTTTTTCCATGGAGGCGGAGCGGCTGTTTCAGTTCACCCCCGACCAGCACTTCGCCATGCTCACGCTCGATGAGCCGCCGGAACTCGCCCGCGACAAGGTCCTGCTTTACGCCGCCCTCAATGCCGAGGCGGGAAAAATCTACGCCGCGCTCGGCAACCGGCCGATGGCGCGCGGCTCGTATCTCAACGCCCTCCGCTTTGCCCTCAAGGCCCGGATCGCCTACCCCGCCGTCTCCGCCGCGCCGCCGACCTACGCGCCGACCGTGACCGAGCTTATCGAGACGCTCAAGGACACTCCGCTCGACGCCGACACCGCCGAGCTCCTGCGCGAGGCCCAGGCGTCCTCCACTTGAAACGTTTTCAACTGGATCGACTCATTTCCTCAGCCGTTTTTGTAATATAATACGTTACAAACATCAAAAACGACCTGGGGGTTTTGTAACGTATTATGTTACAAAATCAGGCAGGAGGGAGTTTGGTTGCATCGAAATTCGTCCTAATCGCCGAATAACTCTGTCTGTTCGCCGCCCGCCGGTTTTACCCCGAGAAAACCGCCGTAGCGTTCGAGCCAGTCGTCGAGTTTTTTGGCGTAGTAATCGGCGTCGTACGGCGCCTTGGCCTCGTCGTAAAGCGCCGCCGGCCGCGCCCGCTGCCAGTCGTTGGTCTGGCCCTTGCCTTTTACCGTGACGTAATAGGTCACGCGGTCGCCCATCCGCGGCCGGGGATTGAGCTGTAGCGCCGCCTCGGCCGAGGCGCGCCGGGGCTTGCCGCCCTCCGCGACGAAGCGTTCGTAGGAGTCGGGATTCTGGCTCAGCGCCTCGGTCTTGGCCAGCTCTCCGACCGGCACGGCGCGGGCCGCGAGCTTTTTCCGGTAATCCTCCAGCTGGGCGAGAGGCGACTCGGTGGCGGCGCCGAGCAGGAACCGGATCAATTGCTCGGTGAGTTTTTTCAAGAACGGCTCGGTCCCGCGCGAGCGCAGCGCGCTGCCGCGCTGCAGGATTTTTCTGCCGTCGTAGAGCGCGTAGTTCTTCGCCTTGTAGCAAAACATCGCCTCGTAGCGGCCGTCGTATTCGAGTTCGAGGCCGGCGGGCAGGATCGAGTCGACCCTGGCCAGCAGCTCCTCTGCCCGGTCGAAATAGGTGTCCGAGGAGACGTAGATGCCGTCGGTGTCGGCCTCGAGCGGCGTGCAGCCATTTTTTTCGAACTCCGCCACCAGCGCCTGGAGCAGCTCGCGCCCGCGGCGCGTGACCTCCGCCGCCAGCTCGCCGTCGCCAAAACGCGCGCCGGAAAACCCGAGATAGCCGTAGAAGGAATTGATCAGAATCTTGAAGCTGGCCTGGCGCGCATGGGCCTCGGCCCGCTCCTCCGGAGTCGGCGCGGAGCGGGCGAGCAGCTTATACTTCAGCCGGTATTCACGGAGGCGCTGCAGCAGCGGAATGAAAATGCCGAGCGTGTCGTTGCGGGGATTGCGGCCGATGTGGAGCAACAGGCTGGGATAAAGCGAGGCGACGTCGAAATGCAGCACGTGCTTGAACACGCCCTCGTGAAAACTCCGGGTATAGCCGCCCTCGAAGGGCGCGATCGCCGGCGGTTGCGGACAGGCCTGGCGAGCGTGGTAATATTCTTCCAGAAACAGCAGGTCGATCTTGTTCGCCGTGCCGCGCAGCGTCGCTTCCTGCAGGGTGATGGGAAAACTTTTGGACTGTTCGAAATAAGTTGGCAGCAGAACGTCGGCGATGCCGGCGGTCTCGCGCAGGTCGCCGCCGAGATAGGCGAGAAAACGCGGACGGTCCTGCCGGTAAGCGTCGAAGATCTTGTCGCCGTCGATGTAGGTGCGCTCGCCGGTGTCTGCTGCGTCGTCGTCCGTCACGCCGAAATAAACCGCCGCCTCTTTCAGGCCGAAGGAGGTCAGCTCGCGCGCGGTGATGTCGTAAAGCTGCACCAGCAGGTAGGTGTCCACTACCGACCGGCCGGGGATGTCGCAGCGCGGAAAATCGACGAGGCGTTCGGCGACCTTGAGGCGGCTGTTGCGAAACGTCGCGTTCCGGCCGAACCGGCCCCAGGCGCAGGGCACCTTGTGCAAGCGGCAGCGCTGGCGCAGGTAATCGAGGTCGAACTTGAAGAGATTGTGCCCCTCGATCACGTCGGGATCCTCCGCGACCAGCACGGCGCTGAGGTCCTCCAGAAGCTTTTTCTCCGCCGCGTCCGTCAGCTCCTCGAGCACGAGGGTGCGGTCGCGGCCGTCGCAGCGCAGGCCGATGGCGAGGACACGGTCGTCCGGCCGGGCGGCGCGGCTGAAATGGCCGGCATCCGAGGCGGTCTCGATGTCGAGCTGGCAGCGGCGCAGCTGGGTGAACGGCATTTCGCCAAAAAGCCGCGCCCGCGTCTGGAGCAGAAACTGGCTCTCCAGCGTCCGGATCGCGTCCACGCCGTCGGCAATTTTCAACAACGCATCGTAAGGCGCGAGCGCCTCGGCATGGGCGAGAAAAGGAAAAGCCGCCTCCCCCTTCAGCCGTTCGATCTGCAGACCGGCGATCGCCTCCTCCACCGGCGGCTCGCGCAGCCACGCAAAGGGACGCAACGGATCGATGCGTTCCTCCCGGCCGCCCTCGGTCGTGGCCGCGCTCACGTGCGCGCGGGCATTGTCATCGACCCAGACGCCGCAGAGCGAGCCCGCGATGTTCACGGAAATCAGAAAGGCCGGACAAAGACCATGGCCAGCGCGGTGGCGAGCAGCACCAACGCAATCATGACGAGCAGGCCGACTGCTCCGCGCCGGCGATAGCCGATCCCGCTCAGGGCGGACAATCCGAGCCAGCAGACGATTTTCACCATGGCCCATCCGCCGTGAAATTGGTACAGAGCCTGCCACATCCGCAGCCCGGTCAGGAGCACGAGCAGGCTGGCGATGCCCGACCACATCATGACGCGCTTGCGCGATTCCGCCGGGCCGGCAAAAGCGTAAAATATCGCGCCGGTCAGGCCGAGCACGGAGAGAACATGGATGATGTGGAGGGCGTTGAGTTCCTGGGGAGACATGGGCGTTCGGATTGATTTCCTGCGCCTTCGCCGGAGCAAAGGCAAACCTGGAAATCGGCAGATGCCAGAAAATCGGCGCCGCCGCGGTCCGAGCCCGAGCGGCACAAAAAAAGGCACCCCGCATGTGCCGTGTGCCCAAAGGCTCTTGTCCTTTTTAGTTTAGGTGGGAACTTCCGCGGCGATGTTTGCTTTCCGATTTACGGCCTAGCAGCTTTCACCACGGGTTCGGCTCCCAAAGAGAAGCAAAGGCAAAGAGCGGTTATTGAAGACACCTCGAACACTGCAGGGTGCTGGAAAGCAGGCTATGCCGCGGCTGGATACGGTCAAACGGTAAGGGTGTTTTTACGATAGAAATACTTCTTGCTTTTCCGTCCGGATCGCCCCGCGAAAATCCGATTCTCATAGAGGAATGCGGCGCGGCCGGCGCTCGCCGTGCCGGTAGGCCAGCGGTGAGACGCCGTACATCCGGTGAAAGGCGCGGCTGAACGTGTAGACGGAGGTGAAGCCGCATTGCTCGGCGATTTCGGAAACGCGGTGGGCGCTGAGCCGGAGCAGTCCGCAGGCGCGTTCCAGGCGCACCCGGCGGAGATGGCGGCCGAGGCTGACGCCGCACGATTTGCGGAAACGCGCGCGGAGATGGCTTGAGCTGATGCCGAGGGAGCGGGCGATTTCCTTGATGCCCGGCGCCTCCCGGCTGTTGTGCATCAGCTGATTGACCTGCAGCACCATCGGCGGCTCCGGGGCGAGGCCGAAGTCGCGATGCGGCGCGGGCTTTTCATGCCGGAGCCGCGCCAGCAGCAACGCCAGCAAAAGAATCGGCATCTCCGCCTCACTCCGCTCCAGATAAGCCGAGACCAGTTCGGTGGCGATGACCCGCACCGCTGGAGTGATGATAAAGGGCCGGAAGTGCAGCGGCCGCAACGCCTCGATATCGACCAGCTCGAAGGTCACGAACAGCCAGTTCAATTTCTCGTTCTCCGGCTTGATATAGTGATGGAATTGGAAGGGAAAAACGAGGATGCCCTCGCCTTCCTCCAGGCGGATGGTGCGGTCGTCGATGCAAACCGTCACCGCCGTGCGCAGGGCGAGGATGAGCACAAAGCGATGATGCAGAGCGCGTCCGCGCTGCGGACGGTTCAGGTCCTCCGCCGCCGCCCGGTGAAAACAGATGATGTTGTCCGGCAGCGGCAGCGTCACCGCCCGCCGGCCGAGGAGCGGCCGGCCGGGTGACGGCAGGCGTTCGACGAGTTGTTCCAAGGCGCTCATAGCACATTCAGTCTACTGTCATTTTCGTTAAAAATATCATCATTTCTGCCATTTTAAGGCGGGGGCGGCAAGGTTTATGATGCGCCCGCTTTGCCCAGAACGTGCCATCGTCCCTGCCCGACCGCGGCCTCCCCGCGCGCGCCGCGGCGCATTTTCTGATCCCCGCCCCTTTCCAGCAAGTACCAAACTGCAGCCACACCCTACGCCAACACGGCCCCACAACCTATGAGACGCCATCCGCTTCTCCTTATTGCCAGCCTTACGAGTTTCGCCCTGTGCCTCAGTGTCCAGGCCCAAACTCCCGCGCCCGCCGGCGCCACCACCGAAGCAACCAAAACTGATGACACGATCAAACTGGAACCCTACGCTGTGCATGGTTTCCAGGAGAGCTTGAACGCCTCTCTCGATACCAAGCGCATTTCGCTGGACAACGTCGACGTCATCACCGCCGAGGATGTCGGCAAGTTCCCCGATGGGAACATCGCCGAATCCCTTTCTCACATTCCCGGCGTCACGGTTGATCGTCTGTTCGGCGAAGGCGAACGCGTCAGCATTCTCGGCACCGATCCAAATTTGAATCGCCTGCTTCTCAACGGAGAGCCCGTCTCGTCCGCCGACTGGTACATTCTTGATAATCAAAGCCGCCAGTTTAATTACCTTCTGCTCTCTCCCGACGTCGTCGGGCAGGCCAAGGTTTACCGCACTTGGGAACCGAAGCTGCTCGAAGGCAGCGTCGGCGGCACGGTCGACGTCACCACCCGCAATCCTCTCGAGCTCAAGCCGATGGTTTTCACCGGTATCTTGAGCGACGCCTATAATGATCGCTCGAAGAAGAACGAAGCCAGCGAGAGCGTGATGTTCAGCTGGCGCAATGAGGCAAAGACTTTCGGCATCCTCGTTGGTGGGGAAGACAACCGTGAGTTTCTCCGCCGTGACGGCGTCGAGGCCTTGAGCGAGCAGACAGACAACAATCTCGGCGTTGCCGGCCCCCTCCCCGGCCAGCCGGCCGGACCGTGGGTAACCGACGAAGTCGTCAATACCGCCATTTTCACCCAGCTTCGCCATCACCAGGGCGGCAACATCGACCTCGCCTTCAGGCCCACCGATCAGCTCTCGATCGAGCTCACCGGCCTGTATGTGAAGCAGACGATGAACAACGTGAATTTCTCATACTATATCTTCCCCGGCGACAATTGGTCCGGCCTGCCCAATATCACCAATGCCACCGTTGCTGGCGGCGTGCTGGGCAAATATACGATCAATTCCGCCCCGCTCGTCATCGATGCGTTTAATCGCGCTGCGGAAATCAAGACCCAGGATTACAACGCCAAAGTCGACTACAAGGCCGATAATTTCAATGTTGAGGCCAATCTCGGTTATACGCGTGCAACCGGCGGCACCCAGCATCAGTTCTTTGCCGAGAATTTCATCTTCGCCAATGCGAATCTCGCCGAGACCGGAAGCCAGGCCTCGTTTACCGTCACCGGTGTGCCCGGTTTCGACCCGACCGCCGCCAATGTTGCCAACGGCGTGGACTTCGGCACTGCCGGCGCGGGCAACTTCTTCGGTAACATCGCCAGCAATCCCGAGACTGACGACGAAAAATGGGCCCAGGTCGATTTTGATTTCAAGCTCGATAACAGCGGCCCGATCAAGCACCTGTTGACCGGCGCCCGCTTCAGCGACCATAAGGCCGGTGAAAACGGCAATGTTGTCAGCGTTCCCAATGCGGGAAGTGTCTCAACAAACCTCGCCACCATCGGCGTAGTGGGCGCTCCCTCGAACTATCTTTCCGGCCTGCCCGGTATCACCCCCTCGATGTCGCAGCACGTCTTGCTGAAGGACTACGGATCGGTGGAAAACTTCATCAGCCGCCTGTCCGCCGCCGGCTTGACCGGCGCTCTGCCGGGCGAGACGATGCTGCACTACTTCGATCGTCAACCACCGCAGAGCTCGGCCGTCTTTACCTCTACGCCGACCTTTGCCATCGACGAGCAGATCAACGCGGCCTACGTGGAGAGCACATTCAAGGAAGGATCATTCAGCGGCAATTTCGGCTTCCGCGCAGTGGATACGGAAACCAAAAGCTCGAGCTTTAATTTGAGCACGCCGGTTCCGACCCGTATCAGCAAGAAGAGCGCTTACACTAACATTCTGCCGGCCGCCAACTTGGTTTGGGAAGTGGCTCCCGATCATTTGATCCGCTTCGGCATCGCCCAGGTGATCGCCCGACCGAACACCGCGGCGGAGGCCAACTACGTCCAGCTATTTGACTCCACCCTGCGCGGCGTGGGCGGCAACACCGACCTCAAGCCTTACGAATCGACCAATACCGATCTCGCTTACGAATGGTATTTCACCAAGAACTCCGTGGTCTCAGCTGACCTCTTCTACAAAGACATCAGCAATTATATCATCAATTCGACCAATACCGAGGCTTGGACGGACTTTTCGCTGGCCGGCCATCCGTTGGCCAACTATGCCATTACCCGGCCGTCAAACGGCGGTTCGGCTAAATCCGAAGGCATTGCGCTCTCCTATCAGCAGGCGTTCGGCTATGGCTTCGGCATCCAGGCAAACTACACCCGCCTGCACACCGTAAGCTATAGTTTCAACGGGCCGCTGCCCTTTTCCTCTAAAAATCAGATTAACATCAGCCCGTACTTCGAGAACACTTACGGCCTGATCCGTCTGACTTATGCATGGCGCGATGACTATGAATCCAGCTCGTTCAACGGCACCAGCTCGGTCTACACCGCGCCGTACACCGAGCTCGACGCCAACGCTCAATTCAACATCACAAAGAACATTTCGTTGCTCGTCTCCGCGACTAATCTGCTGGATGAAACCTACCGGCAGTACTTCAAGAATGCGAACGGCGTTAAGCTCTTTGCCGACGAATACAAGTTTGGGCGGACCTACAAGGTTTCGCTCCACTGGGCATTCTAATCGCGTTCCGTCCCGGGATCGCCGTCAATCGTGACGGCGATCCCTCGGTCTCTTCGCCCATTACCACGACGCCGCGGCCGCGCTTGTCGTGGATGGGCGGATTGCCGTTGCCGGCCAGGAGGAACGCCTCGTCGGATCAAGCATAATCACCGGTTTCCTCACCAGACAGTCGATTATTGCCCGCGCGAGACCGGCTTGATCCTCGGTCAGATCGACCGCGTCGTTTTTTGTGAGAAGCCGTTCCTCAAATTCGAACGGTTGGGAGAAAATCGACATCGGCCGTAGCCAGGGCTCGTGCTCCTTTCTTTTGTTCCGCCGCTTTGGGTGCAGGGAAAGCTCCGGCTTCCGGTTGGGAGAAACAGTCGGTTTGACCGGAAGGCTCCGAACTATTGGCATAATCAGCTCCCGACAAAATCCATCTAAAGCTATTCCCGTCAAAACTGACCGCGCCCACCATGCCGACTGAACAGGACCCTACTTCATTCCGACGGCAGGCCGCCGCCGGCAAGCCGCGGGGTTCACTCGCCGAATTTTTGAGCTTTGTTCTCCACAATAAGAAGTGGTGGCTGACGCCAATCATCATTGTGCTGCTGCTGGTCGGCCTCCTCGTCTTCCTTGGCGGCACGGGAGTGGCGCCGCTAATTTATACGCTGTTCTGACTTGGTTTACAGATTCACACCACGTTGAAAATTCCGGCGTTAGTTCTTGTCTTAAGCTTTCTTGCCCTCAGCCTCCGCGCCGGCGTGTCCCCGGCCTCAAGTCCCACCCCCTTGATGGAGATTTTTCGAACGCCCGGCGTGCAGAATGTACAGGTTTCACCTGACGGAAAACGAATCGCCCTAATCCATCGGCAGGAATCGGGCATCGAAGACGTTGCGGTTATGGAATTGGCTTCAGGCAAGATTGAGACACTCGGCAGATTTCCTCCCGACGAGACGGCCGGCCATTTCGTACATTGGAAAGGCAATGACTTTCTTATTTATGGCAGCTATGTAGCCGGTGGCCGGTTCAATTTCATTCCGTCGATGGCCGTGAGTGGATATGATCTACGTTTTGACAAGGTCATCCCCATCCTTCCTGACTCCATGGTGATTTCCGTCCTGAACTGGATGGACTTCGATCCTGATGCGATCCTGATCGCTAATTTGAACGGAGGCAT
>DASRHD010000356.1:0-3542 GCA_035650695.1 Opitutaceae bacterium | reverse complement strand
TTTCGGCGCGATTCTGTTCATTCTGATCCTGCCCCACCGGCAGCTCTACGAGCTGCACCGCATGCTCAATTTGAGGCGGACGGTGCCCCTGATCATCAAGGCGGCGCTGACCTGGTTTATCACCTGCATGGCGCTGTCCTGGCTGCTGCGCTACGACCGGGATATCAGCCGCATTTACGTCATGGTGGCGTTTGTCGTGACCACGACGCTGTTTGTTCTCTGGCGGCTGGCTCTGTATAAAATTGTGAGCAGCGAGTCGATCGCGCAGAGATTGCGGCAGCGAATCCTTTTTGTCGGCTGGTCGGGCGCGGCGCTGTCCATCGCCAAGGCGATCATGGCGGACCGCCGGCACCTCTACGAAATCGTCGGCTATGTGCCGACGGGGCGGAATCTGGGTCCCGGGCGGACGGGTCCGTTTATCCGTCGTCTGGGGACGCCTGACCGGCTGCCGGACGTTTTGCAGGCGCATGACATCGATATGGTGCTGCTGGCCGACATGAATTCGACCACCGGCCAGACGGTGGCGTTGGCCAATCTGTGCGAGAAGGAGATGATCGATTTCAAGGTCATCCCCAATTGCTTTCAGATATTTTTGTCCTGCCTGAACCTGCAGACGGTCAGCGGCGTGCCGGTCCTGGGCAACGCCTACATCCCCCTCGATGTACCGTTCAACGTCCTGGTCAAACAGATGGTGGACTTCATCGGCGGCGTGGTGGGTCTGGTCCTAAGCGCCCCCCTGATCAGCTTTTTTGGCCTCCTCGTTTATCTGGAGGATCCCGGCCCGATCATTTACCGGCAGCGCCGGCTCGGCCGCTATGGCCGGCCTTTCTGGATCTACAAGATCCGCAGCATGAAAGTGAACGCGGAAAGCGACGGCAAGATCGGCTGGACGGTCAAGAATGATCCGCGACGGTTGAAGGTCGGCGGTTTCATGCGCCGGTGGAACATCGACGAGCTGCCGCAATTCTGGAACGTGATCCGGGGCGAAATGAGCCTGGTCGGACCGCGCCCCGAGCGGCCGGAACTGATCAAGATCTTCAAGGAGGAAATTCCGCACTATAATGCCCGGCACAACATCAAGCCCGGCATCACCGGCTGGGCCCAGGTGAACGGCTTCCGCGGCGACACCGATCTGAATGAACGCATTCGCTGCGACCTCTATTATATCGAGAACTGGAGCCCTCTGCTGGATTTCCAAATCATGTTTATGACGCTGTTCCGGCACAAGAACGCCGCCTAGCGCAACCGCCCTTCCTCTATGCGCATCGCTTTTCTCGCGAATCAATACCTCCATCCGGACAACGCCAGATCATGGTCGGGGCTGCCTTATTATATGAAGCAGGGCCTGGAGGCGGCGGGACTCGATATCGTCACCCTCCAACCGAAGGAGACCCGCCTGATGCAGCCATGGGTTCGGTTTCTCTACTGGCGGTGGCTGCGGGGGAAACGTTATCTGCGATATTGCAACCTTCGCCTGCTGAAAAGCTACGGCTGGCAGTTTCAACGCGAGCTCGGGGCGGTTGCGGTCGACGCCATCATCAGCCCGAGCACGTGGTTTCTCGCCTATCTGCAGACGAAGCTGCCGGTCTTTCTCTGGACCGATGCGTGCTTCGCCGGAATGGTCAACTTCTACGGCTCTTTCAGCAATATGGCCCCCCCCAGCATCCGGCTCGGCCACGCCATCGAGTGGAGAGCGCTGCATCGCTGCACGCGGGCGATCTATTCCTCGCTCTGGGCGGCCGACCTGGCCCGGCAATGCTACGACATGGAACCGGAAAAGATCTGCGTCATTCCATTCGGCGGAAACCTGAAGGATCCACCGACATTGGAGGAGGCCACGGCCTTCGTCCAGCGACGGGCCCTGAACGAATGCAACCTTCTTTTCATCGGAGTGGATTGGGACCGCAAAGGCGCGGACATCGCGGTGGAGACTTTCGAGGCGCTCCTCCGGGCCGGGGTGGCGGCGCGGTTGACGGTGGTGGGTTGCACCCCGCCGCGGGACCGGCGGCTGCCCGCCGGGGTGGAGGTGATTCCTTTCATCGTCAAGGAGACGGCCGAGGGCCGCCGCCGGCTCCATGGCATTTTCCAACGCAGCCATTTTTTCATCATGCCTTCGCGAGCCGAGGCTTACGGGCTGGTTTTCCCCGAGGCCAACGCCTTCGGCGTTCCCTGTCTCGCCGCCAACGTCGGCGGCATCTCCTCCATCATCACCAATGGAGTCAACGGCCAACTCTTCCCCCGCGAGGCGGGCGGCGCGCAGTACGCCGATTATATCCTGCAGACCATGAGCAATCCGGCCCGTTACCGGGAACTGGGTGTGCGCTCGGCCCAGGAGGCGGTGACGCGATTTTCCTGGGAGGTGGCGGGGCGGCGGGTGGCGAGATTGATCGGGGAGGCCTCGGCGTCTGACGACCCCGCGGCCGCCCCCGCGGGCGGAGAGAACAAAGGAGTTTTCCAGCGCCAATGAACAGTCCTGCTTTCGCTTCTCTGTCCGAACCGCGCCCCGGCGCGCTCCAGGCGGCTTGGATGGCGGAGGATGTGTCGCCGCTGAGCGCCGGATTGTTCTCACCGTCGGCGTGGATCTGTTTTCTGGCGGGTTCTCTGACCGCCTTCACGGTTTCCCTGGTGGGGGAAATGCCGATCGGCGAGATCTTCCTCATTGCGGTCGCCGGCTGGGTCGTGCTCTGCGCAATTTTAAACCATGCCTGGCCCGGAGCGCTGCTGCGAAACCGTTTTTTCTGGACGTTGCTCATCGCCCAGGCCGTCGCCCTCGGCTCCTATGTCATGTCGGATCTCTATCGGCGCAGTTTCCCGCGCGACATGGCCCGCGGATGGAGCCGGATGATCCTCCTGGCCATCGACATCATCGCCATCGCCTACCTTTTCGGCCGGTCGCGGCGAAATTTTCTCTTTTTTCTGTTTGGGTTAAACCTCGGTGACGTGGCTGACGCCTTGATTCACGGCCCGCTCTTCGGCGACATGTGGAAATTCGGGGTGGGGTTTCCCCTCACCGTCCTGGTTTTATTTCTCGCCCCCTTGGGCGGCCGCTGGATCACGATGCTGGGGGCGGGCGGCATGGGCGTGCTGAATTTCGTCCAGGATTATCGCAGCCTCGGCGGCCTCTGCCTGGCGGTGGGCGCCTTGACCTTCCTGCAGACCATTCCGCGGCGGCTTCGCGGGTGGGCGGCTCCCTTCGGAGCCGCCGCCGCCATCGGCAGCGTGGTACTGGTTTATCAATACACCGAGGCCAACGCGACCCGTGCCACCCGCTCGGACGTCGAGCGGTCCGCCATGATGGAGGCGTCGTTTGACGCGATCCGAGCGTCACCATTTATTGGATACGGATCGTGGTTCAGCAACACCGACGTCTACGACAATTTCATGTTGATCCGCCAGGAGGCGGCGCGGGCGGCTCACGTCGGCGGTTTCGCCCGGGCCAACCAGGATGACCCGGACTTGATGTCCTTTCACTCCCAGATTCTCGTCGCCGTGGTCGAGGGTGGGATTTTGGGCGGCACGTTTTTTTTCATCTATGGCGGCGG
>DASRHD010000355.1:0-26844 GCA_035650695.1 Opitutaceae bacterium | reverse complement strand
ATCGTTGAGGACAACACCGTGAACCAGAAAGTCGCGCTTCGCCTCCTTGAACGCCTCGGTTACCGTGCCGACACCGTCGCCAACGGCATCGAGGCCCTCAATGTCCTTTCCACCCGCCACTACCAGCTCGTGCTCATGGACGTGCAAATGCCGGAGATGGACGGCTTCGAGGCCACCCGCACCATTCGCCGCCGCCTTGCGCCCGAACGCCAGCCCAAGATCGTCGCCGTCACCGCCAACGCCCTCAAGGGCGACCGCGAACTCTGTCTCAACGCCGGCATGAACGATTACATCACCAAGCCGATCAAGCTCGACGAAATTCGCGACGCCATCCGGCGCCAGTTTCCCTTCGCCCCGAACAGCGAGGGCACGGACAATTCCGCTTAGAATATTCTCCGCATCGGCTGCGAAAAGTTCCATTCCGCCTCCTTCTTCAGCCGGACGCCGGGGAAGTTTGTAACGTATTATGTTACGAACAAGGATGGATCTGCCGACGAAATCGAGGCGCTAGAGCGGTTCAAAAAATACTGCAGCCGTTTTCGAAGCCTATGTCATTCTGAGCGTAGCGAAGAATCCAGTAAGATTGCGCTGCGAGTGTTGGCACTTTCCAAGTGAATGCTTCACTTCGTTCAGAGTGACAAACCAAGAGCCATTGCGGCCACAGGCTTAGTTAAACCGCGCTAGTCGATGAGGGCGCGGAGGTCCGCCATTTCCGCCGACCGGACAGCTTCGCCGGCGAGGTTGCGCTGCTCCAGCGGATCGTTTTCCAAATCGAAAAACAGCCAGGGAGACGCGTCGGCGTTCAGCACCAGTTTGCGCCGCGGCGTGCGCACACCACGCCAGATCCGGTCGCATTGGTCCGGCAAACGCACGACCGACGGCATGGAAATGCGCGCCGATTGATTTTGGAATTTGAAATTGGGATTTTGGATTTTCGCCAGCATCAGTGCGGGCAAATCGGCCAACGTTATCGCGGCATCTGACTTCTCTTCCCTGTTTTCTGATTTCTGACCTCTGCTCGCCGGTCTCTCCGTTCCCGCTTCTGGTTTCTGGCTTCTGACCTCTGGCTTTTGGCTTCCGCATTCCGCATTCCGCATTCCCCACTCCGCATTTCCACCCCACCGCATCAGCAGCGGCACGCGCACGCTCTCCTCATGCGGCCATCCCTTGCGAAACAATCCTTGCGCGCCATGCATGTCGCCGTGCACCGAGGTGAAAACCACCGCCGTGTCGCGCGGCACCGTCGCCAGCAGCCGGCCGATGGCTCGATCGGTCGCCTCAATGTGCGCGTAATAACCGGCCAGCTCGCGCCGCGCCCGCGCCTCCACCTCGCCGCCGAGCGGCACGTTCGCCGGCAGAATGATTTCTGCCGGATTTCGTAATGAAATATCGGATACATTTCCGGAGCCTGAGCGGGGGGCTGGCGCATCATACGGTGGATGCGGCGGCTCCAGACTCACCACGGCGAACCAATTTTGGATTTTGAAATTTGGATTTTCGATTTTGGTCGCATCCTGTTTTCCGTGTTCAACCCGCTGGCTTCCGGTTTCTGGCTTTTGGTGCCCGGCCTTTGTCTTTTCGCCTCCGGCCTCTAGCCTCCGACTTCTGACCTCTGACTTCTGCCTTCTGGCTTCTGACTTCTGACCGCTGACTTCTGACCTCTGCCCCCTGGTTTTTTCCGCGATCCACTCTGCCGCCCGGCTACAGACGACATCGGACTGATAACCAACGAAGCGTTGTGGCTGTGGCAGACGCGTTCCATGCAGCCACGGATCGTTGATCAGAAACCCGCTTTCAAAACCCTCCCAGAATTCGAAGCCGCCACGTTCCTCCGTCGGCACAACGATTTTGGCGTGCGCCTCGCCCACCAGCGGCTCCGACGGGTCGCGCCTCCCCAGATGCCATTTGCCAAAAAACGCCGTGGCATAGCCCCGCGCCACCAGATCGTGGGCGATCGTCCGGGTACCGACCGGCAGCGGATCGAAATAACCGCGCAGCCCGTTTTCCGGCGACAACACGCCCGTCAGTATCGCCGCGCGCGCAAACGGTCCGAACGGATGCGGCGTCACCGCCTGGGTGAAGTTGATGCTCTCCGCCGCCAGCGCGTCGAGGTGCGGCGTGCGCGCGTTCGGATCCCCCGCATAACCGCACGCCTGCGCCCGCCACTGCGTGGTCACGATCCAGAGAATGTTAGGTCTCGCGGCATTCATAATCTTAGTTAGACTGGAGATTTACTCTTGCTCTGCATCAACCGCAAAGCGGTATCGGGTTTAGCACACCGCGCTTGTCCTCGCTTGGGTCAGGTCTAATGATTGATTCTCGCCTGGGTCAGCTCTAACGTTAGGCAAAAAGATGAAAAATGGAATCCATGGCTGGTATCGACTTGGAATCGTATTATCTGCCGTGTGGGTTGTCAGCCTAGTTGCCTATGTAGTCTACGAGTCGCAGCGATCAGAATTTGAGAAGCGTTATTTTTTCGATTCGATACCATCCCTCGCATACCACAGCGGCACCTCTGACGACCCAATTCCGCTAGAATCCAAGTTCCGCTTGAGGGTATTTTTCATAGCGCTGTCCATTCCTCTGATCGTCGGCTGGCTTCCGGCAGTCGGCCTCGCGATTGTTCGGTGGGTGCGGAGAGGTTTCGAGCATGAAGAAGAAAAAGCCTAACCAATCGCCAGACCCAACGCGGACAGACTGGGGCCGCTTCGGCAATGATTGATTCTCGCGTGGGTCAGCTCTAACGTTCGGCATCAAGTGGAGAAGCGGTACCAGAGAGCGCGCCGGAAAGCGGAGCCGAGTGGCAGCCAGATCCGGATGTTATTGTCTGAGTTGAGGGGTCAGCTGAGCGATGTAGTTATGCACTTTTTCCTGGATCGCGCCAGCGCTCAGCGCAGCGATTGCGGATCAGCAAAGGCGCTGCGATCACGCCGAGCGCGTTACGCGCTGAGCGAGCCGAGTCAGGAGATAATCGCAAACACATCTAGGGAAAGCGGTGCGCATTATGCCCCACGACAAGCGAGCGCGAATCGGCCTTTTTCGGACCGAGCCGACGCACGCGCTACGGCACGGATTTCAGTGAAGCACTTCGACCGCCGAACAAGGCGCCAGAGCCAACGCGTACAGGCGTTTGGTGCTTCGGCAATGTTGAGGGCTGCGTTGACTCATCTTTGACGTTAGCCAAAAACAATTCCATGAGCCAAACTGACAATACCAGCAGAATAGATTCGAACGATCTCCACTGGGCTGAGGCTACCGAGCGCGTAGGAAAGTACACGTTTATGATCCGGACGCCGCAGGGACACGGCAGTGGATTTCTTATCACTACTCGTAAGACGGGGCTATGCGGCATAGCGACCGCATGGCATGTTGTTCAGCACGCGGATGAGTGGAGCCTTCCCATCAAGATTCTTCATCACGCGACCGGAAAAGAGATGCTGCTGAAAGAAGAGGATCGCTATATTTACCGGAGAAGTGATCGAGATGTCGCCCTTATCATTTTTTCGCCGCAGGGTTTGGATTCACTGCCGATAGACCAGCTTGAGCTAGCTCCACAGAATAAGTCACTTCGGCAGGGATTGTCGGTTGGATGGCTCGGATTTCCAGCGTTACGACCGAGTCTACTTTGTTTCTTTGAAGGCAAGGTCAGCGCATGGGACGAGGCGACCGACTCATACTTGATTGATGGCGTTGCCATAAACGGCGTCAGTGGTGGTCCTGTGTTTAGATCGTTTGGATCGTTCACGAATATTCTTGGGTGCGTATCGGCATATATTCCGAACAGGTCGACGGGAGAGTCATTGCCTGGGCTATGTGTAGTTCAGAGCATAACCCCATTTCACGGTTTCCTTGAGAATATAAAATCAATTGAAGAAGCTAAAGATAAGGCGGTTCAAGAAGGAGCCGATCAAAGTAAGGCTAACCAGGCGCTAGTGCCAACGCCTATGCCCGTCACGCCCGCTGCTGGCGCACCGGTCGCGCCGGCCACAGGCGCGGCACACCTTTAACGTTAGCCAAAGAATTGTCGTGCTCTACCGCCTACTTTTTTCGACGTTGCTATTCGTGAGCGTGGCGTTTTGCGCGGACGAAAAGAAAGAGAAATCGCTCGAAGAGCGCGTTCGCGATCTCGAAGGCTCCAACACCACATCGGAGCCGACTCCCGAACAGAAAAAAGTGATGGAGCAGAATCTTGCGGAGATCCGATCTCTTGGTCTTGTAGACCGGGCACTCAAGGAGTTTTCGATGCGCTTTCCGAAAGCAACGATTAAAGAGTGGAAAGCAGGTTATTTCGGCACGAAGGAGGTCGTTGCCTTCTCGGTGTTCTACACACTTCCCCAGAACACGGTGATAGCCCAGCAAGAGTTTGGCTTTAGGAAAGAGAATAACGAGTGGAAGCTCTGGTGGATCGACCAAGACCCAAATGAGAAGAAGGGCTAACCAGTCGCCAGACCCAACGCGGACCGGCTGGGGCCGCCTCGGCAGCGTTGATTCTCGCGTGTGTCAGCTCTAACGTTGGCCAAAAGATGACACCAGCACAGCAAAGTCAGATTCGCGAGGCGCACTCTGCTCTTCCCGAGGGTTGTCGGTATGTTCCCGCGACTTCGGAGCAGCTCTCGGTTTTTGAAGCTGAGTTCGGAGCCATTCCTGCTGACCTTCGCTGGTTTCTTGGCGTCTGCGGAGGCGGTATTGTTGGCTCTGAGCGTATCGACGACATCACGCGATTGAGAAAGAGTCATCTGAAGTTCAGGCGCGAAGCGGCCATGGCGAACGGTTGGAAAAAGAAAGATGTGTTCGTGGTTGGCTGGGACGGTAGTGGAAATCCGATGGGCATTGACCAGGTGACTGGGCAGGTAGTCGTAGAAGACCATGATTTCGGAGGTGTTCACGTTATTGCCGGTTCATTTATCGACTTCCTCCTCCAAAAGAGATGAAAACAGAGGCCAACCAGGCGCTAGTGCCAACGCCTACGTCCGTCACGGCTCCTGCGGGGCAGGAGCCGCGCCAGCCGTAGTCGTCGGCACACCTTTAACGTTCGGCAAAAAAGGATGATCAAGCAGGAGCGTATCCCTTTAGTTGAAGGATTGCGCCGATACTGGCGCTATTTGATCCCGCTGGCCCTTTTCCCTACGGCCTTCATCGTCGCGATTGCACTCTTCCCGAAAAAAGAAGAGGCGGTCTTTTTGGCCATGACTCCTTTCTTTTTCGCGAGCGGGTTTTGTGCAGGGATTCCTCATCGAAGAAAAAATGTGAGTTACAGTTTTTGGATCTTCGCATGCGTCATGTGGATGTTTGCTTTTATTCCTGCCGTGCTTATCGCTGCACTTATCGGTCTACTTCACAGACCATGATCGGCATCGCCTCCAATCAAAGGGCTAACCAGTCGCCACACCCAACGCGGACCGGCCAGGGCCGCTTCGGCAGCGTTGATTCTCGCGTGGGTCAGCTTTAACGTTCGGCAAATAAACATGCGTTACACGGGCATTGTGCTTCTTGCGTTTCTTTCAGGCTGCATGGGGCACTTTGATGCCGGCTCAGGCGCGCGCCCCGTGACCAGAAGCGCAAGCGTACTCTATCTCGGCATGCCATTCGATCAAGCGGATGAAAAGCTACGGGAATATGGTGCTGAGCCGACGATGTTTGAAGTAGCGCTAACACCGGAAGCTTATCGGAAGGGAATGCAGATACATTATTATCATCTTACGTCCGGTGTTTTTATCGAAATCCGGAGCAAGCCCGGAGGCAGCGCCAGAGTTGTGGCTTCTATTTCAGTGTCTGCTTACGTTCCAAAATCGTGGGACAGTATAGACGATCCAGAGCGAATGAAGTTCTTCGACTCGTTCAAGAATTGCGAAGAATATGACCTTAGAAAAGAGCCGAACAAGGCGCCAGAGCCAACGCCCACAGCTGTCACGCCCCGTGCTGACGCACGTGTCGCGCCAGCTGCGCGCGTGGCTCATCTTTGACGTTAGGCGGTATTTGCAACTTATCACTATGAAAACATGGAACATCAAACACAAAGGCCACGAGATTCGCGTGGAGAACGGATGGTTTACTGGTGAGCGGCTGATCGTTGATGGCGAGATGCAAGACGAGCACAAAGAGTTTGCATTTTGCGGTCAGCTGCGGGGCAAAATCGGGTCAGGCGATGGAGAGGGCGAGATCATCAAAGTTTCGCTCGGTGGCTGGTTTCGCATCGTCTGCCGCGTTTTGGTTGACGGTAGGTTGATTCAGCCGGGGAGCTGATGCGGATGGAGTTCGTACGAGCCGCCTAATAAGGCGCTGGGCCCGGCGTTTTCGACGTTGACATGAAATGCGATTGTTAGATTTGCATTTGGAAGTCAGGCTCGGCGGCTGTGGCTGAGCTTGATCGTTCGGCAAGAAAGACGCGCACAGATTTCCAATGCCCACATCGAAAGAAGAGATTCGCCGCAAGTACGGCATGACCGACGAGGAGTTCGACGTGATTAAAGCGCTGGCGCTTCGTCCAACGTGCGAGCACTGCAACAAGGCGCTGCCACCTGATTCATTAGAGGCACGCATCTGTACGTTCGAGTGTACCTTTTGCACGGCCTGCGTCGAAAAGGTGATCGGCAATGTGTGCCCGAATTGTGGCGGTGGGTTCGCGCCTAGGCCGATCCGCCCGTCGCGAAATTGGAAGAATGGTAATTATCTAGGAGCCATTCCAGCGTGCACGACACCGAAGCATAGGCCGGTCGATGCTATTGCCCATGCTGCTTTCTCGGCTGAGATCCGGAAGCTCGCACCTGAAAACCGTTGACGAAAAAAAAGGCCAAACCAGTCGCCACACCCAACGCGGACCGGCTGGGGCCGCTTCGGCAGCGTTGATTCTCGCGTGAGTCATCTCTAACGTTCGGCAAAGAATATCTATGAAAGCAATTGTGTCAGATCCCAGCCTAGTCGCGTACTGTGGTCTCTATTGCGGAGCCTGTCGGGCATACTTGAGTCAGAAGTGCCCAGGCTGCCATGCAAATGTAAAGGCAAAGTGGTGCAAGGTGCGTAGCTGTTGCGTCGAATCTAAATATGCGACCTGTGCCGACTGTACTCAGCACTCCGATCCCATAGTCTGTAAGAAATTCAACAACGTCGTGGCGAAGGTGTTTTCCTTTGTCTTCCGATCCGATCGCGCCGCTTGTATTGAGCAGGTCCGGCGCCTCGGCCTTCAAGGTCACGCGGACGATATGGCCGAGCATAGGCGTCAGACGATAAAGAGATGAAGACGGGGCCGAACCAGGCGCTAGAGCCAACGCGGACCGACCGGAGCCGCTCCGGCAGCGTTGATTCTCGCGCGGGGCATCTCTAACGTTAGCTAAGAATCTACTCCTATGAGCGCATATCCCATCTTAAAGATTCTGTTTTTTATCGCTGCATTCTTTGCCCCTAAAGATGCGAGCGTGATTACGTTGGCTGGCCCGGAGCACACGACCCACTGGACGTGGACGGCGAACGGATGGTCTCAAGAAAAGAAACTTTGGAGCATTAAAAACTATTCAGTCGTGATTGACGAAAGCGGTCAGCCAAAAGACGTGGTTGATGTTGCCACGTTTGTGAAGGCTGCGATCACCCATGATTGGACGAAAGAAAAGAAACTGATGCTTAATCGGATGCAAAGCCTGGAGAAGACGGATGACGGCTTTATTTTCCGAGAGAATATCGGAGATTCAAGCGAGCGAGTGTATCGAATTACGTATGGAAAGAAGGGCTAACCAGGCGCCAGTGCCAATGCCTAGGTCTGTCATAGATCGTGCTGGCGCACGCTCCGCTCCAGCCATGGTCGTGGCTCTTCTTTGACGTTGGGCGAATTTATGAAAATACATTAGCTGTCGTGCCACCTGCGCGTGATTCATCTTTGACGTTCGACGAAAGTTACCGCAATGAAAGCTCCTATGAAAAATATGGCGAAGCAGGCCGGATCGTTCTTCTTTCACCTGATAGAAGGATTCGTTTTTGCCGTTGGATTGTTTACGATATACGGCTACGTAGAAGCGAAGTGGCCCATCGGGTGGCGCTTCGGAAGTGTCATCTTTTGTGGGGTAGCTGCTTTGGCATTCATATGGCGAGTAGTCGTCATCCCCTTTCGCGAAGGTTATCGTATCTTGGACGTTCGGCACGAGAATGAGCTCTCGAGAATCGATCATTAATCGCAGCGCATTGCTGAGTATACCTGCCGCCAGCTTCTTAGTGTGCGGAGTTACATTGCTTGCTTACGGCACAACCCTCAAGACGGCATCGTCGTGGCAGTTGTCGTCGTGGATTCGATATGCGCTTCTCATCGAGCTGGGAATTGGAAGTGTACTTGCAATGGCAGACTGCGTAGCTCCGCCGAGAAGAAGAGCTTTGTCACGATGCAGCGTTGGACTCTTTGTCATTGCAGGCATCCTTGGTTGGACTTTTGCCTTGGGACTGCTGTTTTAGCACCATGAAAACGGAGCCGAACAAGGCGCCAGAGCCAGCGACCACGGATACCCTGAATGAGCAGAAAAAAAGTCCTTCGGCCGGATTTCATATCGGCGCATGGCTAGGGTTTCCCTTATATGCCGGGCTTTTCGTGTTGGCTGCGATCTCGGCGGCTGGTGCGCCTGGGGCGAATCACAGTGCCTTATCATGGAATTCGATTGCTTGGCTGGTTCCGATGCTCGGCTGTCTTGTGTCGATTATCGCGATCACCCAAAGCCGCTCATGGATCGGGCGATCGCTGGGCGCAATTCCTCTGATCGGATACTTGGCTGTGATCGGATATCTTATCGCATGGACGCACAATCACTGAGAGAGAGCCGAACAAGCGGCCAGAGCCGATATCGGCGCTGCGCGCCGACATGACTCATCACTGAACGTTCGGCAAAAGAATTATGAAGCTAAAGCACCTAGCGTTTATCGTATGCGTGAGCCAACTTCTGCTGCTTGGCATCCGCTTGTGGGATCTTACGCGCTCCCCGTCAGGCTACCGGATGCAGGCGATTATCAGCATAATTTTGACCCTTCCAATGCCGGTATTCTTTTTCTATGTCTGGAAAAGAAGCAAAGACGCTTGATGACCCCGCGGTTATTCTAGGCGTGCGATCAGCATCGTCGCCTCCGTCACACCCTGAAGAAGAACATCGGCCGTACGCTATTTTGGGTGGCGTGTCTTTGGCCATGCCATTTCTAGGCGGCGGAACCGGCTGGATGGTTGGCGCAGCGATGCAGCCGCACGACGGCAGTGGTGCAGCATGGGCTCCCATAGGAATTCTGTGGATGCTCGGGCTGCTCGCGATCTTCTGTCTTATCGGGACGGTACTTTCGCTCTTCTCGCTATGGAAGATCGAGCGCTGGCCGATATTGGCTATACTTGGATTGGCAGTGAACGGCGGCTTTTTGTTGGATCTACTTCAAATGATCTTCCGATGAAAACATCCGATCGGAGCGACCCGCGTCAGCGCGACCGTGATGCGTGGTGGTCGTGGCTGTCGATTTTTCGTCCGAAAAAAAAAGAAGAAGCCGCGGGCGCGTGGCGGTTCGTCTTCTTGTCACTCCTTTTCCTTTTTCCACTGGCAAGGATTTTCGTTAACGCCGCATTTGCTGGCGCAATGGTGGCGGGCAGCGGGGGCGGCCGAAATTCCAGCGCCGGCTCCATTGCCTTCTTCCTCCTCGTCACCTGGTGTCCACTCGCACTAGGAATTATCGCCGTCAGAGAAAGCCGGACCCGGCGGCAGCTCTCGGCGAGCATCCTGGTTTCCATATTCTTTCTTTTGCTCTCGCTCATTTCTTGCGCAAACGTGGCGGATTATCTCGTGGGATGAGAAGTGAGCCCAACCGGCCGTCAGGCCCGACATGGACCAACCGGGACTGTCTCCGCTTCATCTGTCCCTACGCGGAGCATTTTTAATGTCGGGCAAGGCAGTCCCTGAAGCGCCCCCATTGCCTAGTGCGCCGCATATTCGGCCGGGATCTCCGTAATCGGGCGAATCTCGAGATTGCGGAAATAAATTTCCCAGCCTTCCATGTCCAATTCCAGCCGGCCTTGCGTGAGCGGCACGTAAGTTTTGCCATCCGATCGCTGGGAAGCGGCGACACGGACGGTGACGTGACCATTGACAACCTGGATGCAGGTGTCGCCGAGGCAGATGACTTCAAGGGTATTCCACTCGCCGGCCGGCTTTTCGTTGTCCTTGCCTGCCTGATTGCAGTACGGCCCCGCCGGTTCATTGTTGCCGAAAGCGATCAGGCCGGCAGCTTCGTCATAGAAAAAATGTTTCGGATCGGTGGAGTGGGCATGAATTTGCGCCGCCGCCGTGCCCATCGCGATGTAGTCGCCCGTCTGGCTTTCCGCAATCTGGAGCTGGTGCGAGCTTAGCCAGCGGCCCTTCACTTCACCGAGCGCGCCATAGGCATGATAGAGAAACCCGCTGTTGCGCCGCTGGTCCGCCCGCTGCTCCTTGCGGTGCTCGCCCCACTTGAACTGAAATCGCAGGTGGTAATTGCTAAACGATTCGAGCGTGGCGATGCCGCCCTGCAACGGGCCGGTCATGCGGATGGCGGGTCCGCCGTCAATTTCGACGATAGAAAAAGTGTGCAACGGATCGTTGTTCACGCCCAGGGGCTGGAGATATTTGCCGTGGGCATCACGCTCCGCCCCGGGAATGTTCACGGAGGGCGGGGGCACGCCCAGGTAGCATTCCCACCCGGAAAAATCCCTGCCGTTGAAGAGCGGCCGCCAGCTGTCAGCCGCACCCGCCGCCGCCCCGGCCATGAACGGGAAAAGACTAAGAATAACCGAAAGCAAACGAGGTTTCATCTCGGCGAGAAAGCCGCCAGGATCACAGCGCGGCAATTCTTTTCCGGACGGGGCGGCTGGCCGCCGCAATTGGGCTTTGCGCCCGTCTCCGGCCTGTCTAGGCTGCGGGCATGTCGCGCTCCCGCCCCCCGGCCGTCCACGTCATCAAGATCAAGCTGCGGGAATTGGGCCAGCTCTTCAACTCCATCGATCCATCCCCGTTCAATGAACGCGATCTCGATCACGATGCCGAGGAATTCATCATCAGCTGGGCGCTTGAGGCGCCGGCCGATGCCGATATCAAACTCGTCGTGCATCTGGCGCAGCCACCGCCGGCGACGGCGGCGCAGGTGGCCGAGTCCGTCCAGCATTATTTCCGTTATCGCGCCGACATCACCCGCAATGAGCTGCGCGAACTTTTTCGCGAAGGCCGGAGCAGCCTGGCGGTCGGGCTGATCTTCCTCGCCGTCTGCATGGTGGCCAGTCAGGCCGTGCTCGGGCTTGGCGAAGGATCGTGGCAATCGATTGTGCATGAAGGGCTGATTATCACCGGCTGGGTGGCGATGTGGCGGCCGATGCAAGTCTACCTTTACGATTGGTGGCCGATGCACCGCCGCCGCCGGACGTACGACAAACTGGGTCGCATAAGCGTCGAGCTGGTGGCGCCGGGAGCCTGAGGCCGGCGGCTTCCACGTTCCGCTGCGGCCACAAAAAAATTTCCGTCGCGAGCCCCCGGTGCCATTTGAGTTAACGGATTAACCAAATACCCTCCAATTGAGGGGTATCTTTCCACCTCCGGCACGGTAGGATTAACGCCCAATCTGCAGACGTCTGAGGCGATTTCCCCGGGGGATCGCCCGCCCTCTCAGGTGACGTCTGCACCTTTCCTCCAAACCGTACCCTAAAGCCTACCTATGAACCACCGCATCCTTTGCGGCTGGCGCGGGTTGTTCGTCGCCGCCGCTGGCGTCGCGTTCACCGCCAGCCTGACTGCCCAAACCACCACGTCCAGCGAAACGCCGGCTTCGAGCAGCAATGAAGAAGTCCTCACCCTCCCTGAATTCGGCGTCACCGCCAAGGCAGGCGAGACGTACGTGCCGACCGAGGATGCCGCCGGGGCGCGCATCAAAACCCCGCTCAAGCAATTGCCCTATGCCGTAAGCACGCTTAATGCCGAATTTTTTGAAGACTTCGGCATTTTCGACCTGACGGACGAAATGAACTTCATTCCGTCGCTGCAAGGTTCGGACCTGAGCGGCGGGCAGACCCTGCGCGGCTTCAGCGGCAACAATACCCAGCTGCGCAACGGCTTCGCCGCCCTGGGCACCCGCACGCGCAACGGCCTGGAGAAAATCTCGGTCATCAAGGGACCGGCCGCCATGATCTATGGCCAGACCTCCCCCGGCGGAACCGTCTTCATCGACACGGCCCGGCCCAAGACGCATCCTTATCAAAAAGTCGAGGAGACGCTCGGCAGCTATGGCGTGAACCAGACGGTGGCGGCGGTTTCAGGCCCCGTTCCGATCGGCGCCAACCCCACGCTTTTCTATCGGGTCGACGTGGAAGATTATCACCGTGCGTTCAGCGACAAGGTTAACACCAACCTCACTCGCGAGTGGCTGCTCACCCTTCTGTACAAGCCGAACGCCAACACCGATTTTCTCTTCGATGGCGGTTACCAGATCACCAAACAAAATCCCGTCCAGGCCCTGCCCTACCTCATGAACGGAACCAAGGCCATTGGCTGGGCCTACCAGATCAAGCAACATTACTATTCGACTCCGGTGGACTACCGTATTCGCCAAAGAAATACGGCGGAAATGATCTTTGAGCACCGATTCGCCGACTGGCTGTCCTTCCGTGCCGGCGCGAACGTTTATAAATATCCCAATTACACCCTCTCGTCCGGTTATTCAGGTCAATACGACCCGATTGCCAGTCCGAATCTGATCCGCCGCAGCGCCACGCTCTCCTGGAGTCAGTTCACTGGTTTTGGTGAAAGCTACGTCGCCGAGCTGCTGGCCAATTATCACACCGGCCCGGTTCGGCACACCACCCTGCTGACCTTCGATTATTACAATAATATCCGCCGCAACGAGCGCAACATGACCTCGAAGACGACCGCACAGGGCGGGTTCAGCTATCCCACCACCGTGTCGGTGATCAATCCGGCCATTTTCCCCGCCCTGCCCGTCAATTCGTTTTACTTCAACACGTCCAATCCCAATCCGCCTCAGGTCCCGTCGATGGACAGCTTCGGTCACACCGTGGCGAAGGCATCCTCCGGCACCGGTGGCCCCTCCTTCAGCAAGCTGAATGAATCCGTGCCGTCCACCGGCTTCGATCTCGCCCACGAGGCCTTCTTTTTCAATGACAAGCTGATGCTGACCGCCGCGTTTCGGCACGATTATTATCAGGTCTATGCCAAGGACGATTTCTGGGGCATCACCAGCAAAGTCCATGGCAACAACGACGCCGTCGAGTCCGGCATCAGTTATGCGATTACCAAGCAAATCAACATCTATGCCGACGAGACCGAGGGTTTCCTGCCTCCGGGCACCAGCACCACGATGTACACCGACGTGCCAAAGTCGAACAGCGTCGGCTACGAAGCCGGCCTGAAAGGCACCTTGCTGGACAACCAGCTGAATTTCACCGCAGACGTCTTCAAGGTCCGGCAGCACAACGTTTCGGAAAGTGTGTTCGATCCCGTCAGCGGCATCACTACCACGCAATACATCGGCGGCGTGGCCTCGCAGGGATTCGAAACCGATCTCAACTGGCGCGCCTCCGAGCATGCCTTTGTCTACGCGGCCTACCAATACCTGGACACCAAGCTGGTCGGCCAGGTGAGCAAAGATAAGGTTCCCGGCGACAACACCGGCAATGACCGGATCAACAAATGGGGCCGCCAAGCCGGCACGCCGCGGCATTCCTTCGCCTCGACCTTCCGCTACGAACTGTTCACCGGCTTCAGCGCGAACGTTCGCATGCGCTACAATAGCGACGCGCCTACCACGACCCAAAATAGCAACGGTTCGCT
The DNA here is from genome assembly GCA_035650695.1 of Opitutaceae bacterium. Taxonomy (GTDB): domain Bacteria; phylum Verrucomicrobiota; class Verrucomicrobiia; order Opitutales; family Opitutaceae; genus DASRHD01. Next base: position 13,030 of record DASRHD010000355.1, on the reverse strand, counting down.
CGTCCCGGGCTCGACCGCCCTCGTTTATTCCCCCGCCTTCGCGGTGTGGGACGTGGGTTTCCAATATAAGTTCAAAACCACGCGCTTTCTGCGTCTGAACCACGGCGTGAGCTTCTGGGTGAAAAATATCTTCAACAAGCAATACATCATTCCGGGCGGCGACCGCTACCTTGGCGATCCCGTCGGCTTTTATATCACGTATTCGCTCGAACATTGAGCATTCCGATCCTTTTGCGAAGCCGCCGGTGCCCGCCGGCGGCTTTTTATTTTCCCCGACGCCGGCCGGCGTGATGCAAAATAATTGGCCGCCCGGCCGATCCCGCACAAATTGACCGCATGGAACGCTTCATTTTGGGCCGGCCGAAATGGTGGCAATGGCCTACCGTGCTCTCGCTCGACGCCCCGGCCGTGGCGCTGCTCTGGCAGTGGCAATTTGCCCGGGTGGCCCGCACGCCGCTCGGCTGGCATCACCGTTTCATTCTCGGCGCCGCCACCTGGCTGACCTATGCGGCCGACCGCTGGATCGAAGGCTGGCGGCTGGCACCGGAACGGGTGCGGACGCAACGGCACCGGTTCTATCAACGCTGGCGCTGGCCGGTCTTTGCCGTCTGGCTCGGTGTCTTCGTCACCGCGCTGACGGTGGCGTTCACCCGGCTGGAGTGGCGCGAAATCGTCGTCGGTCTGTCGTTGGTCGTGCCGGTGCTTTTCTACCTCTTTTCCCACCAGCTGCTGCACCGCGGCCATCCCTGGCGCGCGCCGAAAGAACTTTGCGTCGCGATTCTTTTTGCCGCCGGCGTGACCTGCTTTTCCCTGGCGCGCGACCCCGGCGCGCTCCGTCTACTCGCCGCGCCGCTCGCGCTCTTCAGCTCCCTCTGTCTGGCCAACTGCGCGCTTATTTCGCTCTGGGAAACGGAAGTCGACCGCGCCCATGAGCAGACTTCGCTCGCCCTCCAGTATCCGCGCGGCGGCAAATCCGTCCGGATGCTCCCCTGGCTCCTCGCCGCGCTCGCCACCGTCCTGGCCGCGGCGGAAAGAGGCGAAGGGCGGACCGCCGGGCTCTGTGCCGCCGCCAGCGGCATCCTCCTTGGCAGTCTTGACCTGGCGTATGTGCGCTGCGGCCGCCAGCTGGCCCGCGCCTTGGTCGACGTCACCCTGATGACACCGCTGGCTCCGCTCGTGGCCGCGGCCTGGCTTCGGTTGCGATGAGTCCGCCGCGCAATTTCGACCGGCTCGCGCGGTTCTACCGCCCGTTGGAATATCTCGCCTTCGGCCGGGACCTGGAGCGCGCCCGATTCTGTTTTTTGGAAAAGCTCCGGGACTGCCGGGACGTTCTCGTGCTCGGCGAAGGCGATGGCCGTTGTTTGGCAAAACTCGTTCGGCATGCGGGCACTGCACGGATCGATTGCCTCGACTTCAGCCCCGCCATGCTCGAGCGGGCCGCGGCCCGCCTTCCGACGGAGGCACGGGCGCGGGTGAGGTTTCGCTGCGCGGACCTGCTCACTGCGGAATTGCCGGCGGCGCAATACGACGCGGTGCTGACCTTGTTTTTTCTCGACTGTTTCACCCCCGCCCAGGCGGAGGATATTGTCCGGCGGGTGACGGCGAGCCTGCGGCCAGGGGCACGCTGGTTATGGGCCGACTTTTCGCTGCCGGCGTCCGGGCTGGCCCGTCTGCGCGCCCGCTTCTGGCTGGCCGCGATGTATGCGTTTTTTCACTGGCAGACGCGGTTGGCCGCGCGGAAATTGCCGCCGGCGGAGGAACTGATCCTCGCCGCCGGCTTCCGGCGCGAAGCGGAACAGACGTTTCAATGCGGATTCATCCGCAGCGCCGTCTTTAGCCAGCCGGGTTCCGGCGTGCGCTCTTCCTGAAGGCGCTGGCGCCGGGCCTCCAGGATCGCCGTGCGGCCGAGATAGCCGACAATTTTTTTCGGGTTGTCCCGGGCCACGACAGGCAGGCGGCCGCAGCCGTAATGCAGCATTCGTCCGACCGCATCGTGCAGCGTCTCATCGGGATGGCAGACATAGGGGTTGGCGCGTCCCGCCGCGAGGGCGGAAAGACTGCCGGCCGGATCGCGCTCGAGCGCCCGCACCAGGTCGCCGCGGGTGAGAATGCCGGCCAGCTCGCCGTGTTCATCCACCAGGAGCAATGCCTGATGCCGGGTTACCTCCGGATCGCGCCGCAAAATGCGTTGGGCCAGTTCGTCGACCGCCATCCCGGCCGGGATGACCGTCGGCTGGGGATCCATCACCTCCCGCACCGTCACCTGTTGGAAAATGTCCACTTCGTATTCCTGGTGCACGCGCAGGCCGCGCCGTGCCAGTTTTTCCGTCATGATGGAATTTTCCATGAAGAGTAGGGCGATGGCGTGGGCAATCACGACCACGAGCATGAGCGGAAGGACGGCGTCGTAATCGCGGGTCAGCTCGAAAGCAAAGACAATGAAGGTAAACGGCGCCCGGGCCGCCGCCCCGAACATCGCGGCCATGCCCACCAGGGCAAAGGCGCCGGGAGAAAGGTGCGCCGAGGGCACAAAATGGTTCACCACTCCGGCGAAGAGGCCACCCAAGCCCGCCCCGACGGTGAACATCGGCGCAAGCAGGCCGCCGGATGTGCCCGAGCCGAGCGAAACCAGCAGGGCCGCCGCCTTGGCCACCATGATCAGCGCGACCAGACCGAGCGCGAGGCGGGCGTTAAGCAGATCGGAAATGGTGTCGTAGCCGACGCCGAGCACCCGCGGAACGAAAAAGGCGATCACCCCCAGGCCGAGGCCGCCCACCACCGGCCACCACATCGGATCGCAGGGCAGCTTTTCGAACATGTCCTCGATCCAATAAAGGGCGCGGCTGAAGACGACGGCCGCCACGCCGCAGAGCAGGCCGAGGGGAATGTACCAAGGCAACGCGGCGGGAAACCCGAACTGGACCGCCCCGACGGTGAACATCGCGCCATGGCCCATCAAGATGAAGCGCACCGAGGTGGCGATGGTGCTGGCGATGACAAGCGGAATGAAGGATCGCGCCTTGTACTCGAAAAGCAGCAGCTCAATGGCGAGGATGACCGCGGCGATCGGCGTGCTGAAGGTGGCGGCCATGCCGGCGGCCGCCCCGGCGGCGAGAAGGGTCTTGCGCTCGGAGGCGGTGAGGTGCAGCGCCTGGCCGATGATGGAGCCGAGGGCACCGCCGGTCTGGATGATCGGGCCTTCCGCGCCAAACGGACCGCCCGTGCCGATGGCAATGGCCGCGGAAATCGGCTTGAACACCGCCACGCGCGGCGCGATCCGGCTACGGTTGAACAGGACCGCCTCCATCGCCTCAGGAATGCCATGCCCGCGGATCTTCGGGGTGCCGAATTTCGCCATCAGGCCGACGATCAGGCCGCCCACCGCCGGCACGACGATCACCCAGGCGCCGAGGGTGTGCGCCGCCACGTCGTGATGGGCCAGCGACCATTGCCGGTAGAAGACGGCATTGGAAATCAGGGTGATGAGGGCGTAAAGGCCGTAGGCCGTCACCCCCGCGGCCGCCCCGATCAAGGCGGCGAGGAGGGAAAGGAGGAGAAGCCGGGGGCGCCGGAGGGATGGAGCCTCGGTGGCGGCGGGAAAAAAGGCGGGAGCAGAGGACATAGGCGGAGAAAATTGTATCGTATTGCGATATAATTCAAGCCTGCGGTTCGCCGCCCGGGGTTGACTTGCCCGCCGCTCCCACCACCCTGCCGGAATGGCCTCGAGGCCCGCCTCTTCCCGCCGCCGCCTGACCCGCGCAGACTACCAGACCCTGGCCGCCTTCCGCCACGCCCTGCGGCATTTTCTGGATTTCAGCGCCGCAGCCGCCCGCGACGCCCGCCTCACCCCGCAGCAACACCAGGCCCTTCTCGCCATCGCCGGCTTCCCTGGACGCGAGCCGCCCACCGTCGGCGATCTCGCCCAGCGGCTCTGCCTGCGCCCCCACAGTGCGGTGGGATTGATCGACCGCCTGGCCCGGCGGGGGCTGCTCCAACGCCAGGCCGCCCGAGAGGACCGCCGGCGGGTGCAGCTGCGATTGACCGCGCGCGGCGCGGCGCTGCTTGCCCGGCTTTCCGCCGCCCACCGGGAGGAATTGCGGCGCCTGGGCCCCGAGCTGGGGCGCATTCTGGAAAAAATCGCCGCGCGCTGAACCGGTTATTGGAGGCGGAAGGGCAGCCGCTGCAGGCGGACGGACAACGTGTCCAGCATCGCGCCGGTATGCTGCGCGGACGTGTTGTCGCCGGCGGTGATGGTCTGGGCGGGAAGAAAATTGTTCACCACCGCACAATAGTCGTGGTTGACCATGATGCCGAGAAACTCACCGGTCTTGCTCAAGACCAGATCGCCGGTGGAGGGCGCGAAGTCGCCGAAGATACGCTTGAAAAGCCGGTTGTCCATCCGGACATAGCCGGGAGTGGAGGGATCGAGCTTGAAGCTGACCTCGCCGTAACCGCGTCCACCCCGGCTGATCAGCACGGCGTCGGGAAATTTAAAGGGATCGAGCGCCGTCTGGTAGACCTTCACTCCCAGCGCCTTCACTTGATCCGCATCGACCGGAACGGCGATGATCCGTGGATCAAGCGCGAGGAAATGGAACTTGGCCGCCGGACTCTGGTAGGGCGGCTTGGCGAAGGTGATGGAAATTTTCTGCCAATCAATGCCGGGAATCTGCGGACCAAAGCTGAACGGGGTGTCGTCGGCATGGACCAGGGCGTAAACCTGGGCGCCATCCTGCACCAGAATGGTGCGGGTGTCGGCCGAGCGCTCTCCCGAGCCGATGAGCACGGGCCGGCTGGCGCTGAAAAGCGTCTGCACGCGGTTGGCGAGGAACTGATTGTAGAGGGTGTTTTCGTTGATCGGCGTATTTTCGCGAATTTCCTGCCGGAGCTGGCTGGAGTTTTCCGCCAGCTGGCCAACGCCCTGGGCGAGCTGGCTGGCCGTGGCCTGAACCTTCTGGCGCTCCTCCCGCTCAGCCGTGACCTGGGTCCGGAGCGTGTCGGCGGTTTCGCGCAGCATCTGCTTCTCCTGCTCCGAAACTTTGACCGCGACGTTGAGGTCTTCGATGCGTTGCTGCGCCGCCGCCTGGGCCTTGTTCAGGGCGGCAAGGTCCTGCTTTTGCTTTTCCAGTTCGGCCTGCCGCGCCTCGAGTTCCTTCTGCAAGGCGGCGAGTTGTTCCTTGCTCATGCTCGCATCCTGGGCGGCGGCAGCGTACTGCTGCGCCAAGGCCTGCGCCTTCTGCTGGCTCTCGTTCAGCGAGGTGTTGAGCTGCGTCCGCTCCGCCTGAAGCTGGGAGAAGCTCTGGTTGCGCTGTTCCAGCGTGCTCTGCGCGGTCTGCAATTGCTGCGCGAGCTGGGCGCGCGCCGCCTGCTCGTCGGCCAGGGATTGCTTCATCACCGCGACCAGATCCTGGTTTTGCGAATTGGTGTTGTTGGCCGCGACCTGCGGGACGGGCGGCTCTTTCGGGCGCACCGGCTCGGACTTTTCCCATCGCGTCAGGGCGATGAGATTGAGGAACAGGAAGTCGATGATGATGAGAAGAAGCGTCTTATTCATGGACGCGAAGAAGCCGAACTTAAGCCTTGGCCGGCGTGACGATGCCGGAGGCGGGCGTGGACAATGGCTGGCTTTGCAGGATGAGGCGGCGCTTGTAGCCGCGGACGTGCCGGATTTTCACCAGCGCGACGCAGACAATGCCGAAAAGGTTGGAGGAATAAGCCGCGAGCAGATTGGCGGGAATGACGCCCACCACCTGCAGCACCAGCGCGGTGGCCGTGCCCATCATGCCGATGTAGAGGCCGCTGTCGAAGAGGTTCTCTTCGTTTTCCATGAGCCGCAGTTTGAGCAGCGGCGACATGTCCTGGCGATCGATCTCGCCGATTTTCAGCAGGCAGATCAGGTAGGTGACCACCTGCAACAAGGCGAAAACGCCGATGGAGATGACAGTGGAGGTGTCCATGGTGGAATGTGCGGAGGAGGTTGGCGATTGGGCGGAAGGTGTGGCCGTGTTGGCCAGAACGGGGATGACGAGGTGAAAACGATATTCCGAGGGCGGAGCGGCTTTGAGCAAAAACGGTTCGGTGGCAACGACGAGAAGGAGCGCCGCGACCAGGGCCAGCACTCCGCTTTTAAAATGCGGCAGGGTGGCGCTGTGGGCTTCTCCCCCTCCGAAGGCATAGAGCCATCGGTCCAGACCGCGAAACAACAAAAAGGCTCCGGCAAAAAAGCCCAGCCATTTCAACGCCAAGGTCAGCCGCGGATAAAGCAGCGCCAGGGTGGCCGCATCGCCCACCAAGGCCACGCTGCGCTCGCGGTTGATCGGCACCTGCCGGAGAAGAAGCTGCCGCACCGCGCCCTGACCGTCCGCCAGCGCCACCCGCAGGTCCTCCGCGCCGGTTTTGCCGTACTGAATGAGGTAGGTGGCGACGCGGTCGGCCGAGTCCGAAAAAAGCGCTGCGGTGTAAATGAGCGGCAGCTGGTCAGGCGCAACGCGGGCAAGATGGGCATATTCACCCACCGTCTTGGTACTGTCCGTGCGGTTGAGAAGTTCGCTCAGCTGGCCCCAGTCGAGGCGGCGTCCGAGGGAGAGCAGATCAAGATAAAACAACTCCAGCTCGCCGAGTTCCTTCCGCTCCAGTGCCGCCTCCGCCAGCCCGCGAAGTTCGCGCTGCAGCGACGGCGAAAGGTGCTCGCCCTGATAAAGCAAGGCGGTGAGAAGGATGACCGAATCCAGCGCCTGGCCGCCCGGCTGGTTCACCGGCACAAAATTCGACATCGCAGTGATGTCGCGCGTGCGCAACAGGTCCTGCACGCCGAGCGAACGCGATCCGCCCAGATAGTCGCGGAGCGAATTGCGCGCCTTTTCCGTGATGAAAAACGTCAGCACCGGCGTGCTCTCCCCGCGGCCGGTGTTTTCGTGGAGCTTGAACAAGGGATCGATGAAGGGATCCCAGCCGCCCCAGGCAACGAACTCCGGCTGCCGCGCGGTGAGGCGGCTCAGCTCGTCCGCCAGCGCCGCGGCATGGGGGTCGCCGACCGCCTGGGCGGCGGAAAGCACCAGCGCCGCCGCACCGATTTTCTCCGATTCGACCAGCTGACGGCCGTACTCCGCCACCGAGGGCGTGCCTGCACCCGCCGTTCGCAGGAGGGCCGGGCTGACTGATTTCAGATTCACCGGCAGCAGCCACGCGATGGCGATCAAGAGCAGCCCGGCCGCTGCCAGCACAAATGTGCTCGTCGGCGGAAAACGCGAATCACTGTCGGCCCATGCGCTCATGGTCGAAAAAAGACAATGCCTAACCTTTCAAAATGAGTCTTTCATTTTGAACCATGAAATGTACTAGACAGAGAAGAAGGCCGAAACAAATTTATTTGCCGCAGCCTGGGGTTGAACCCACGCTGGACACTCTCTCGACCGATGTTGCTGCAAATTGTTCATTACGACCACCCCATTCTGCGCAAAAAAGGTGAGAAAATCAGGGATTTTGACGCCTCGCTCGCCCGGCTCGCCGCGGATATGGTTGAGACCATGCACGCCGCCGGGGGCATCGGCCTCGCCGCCCAGCAAATCGGCCGCGCCCTCCAGCTTTGCGTCGTCGACCTGCGCGAGGTGAAGTCTGATTTTGACTGGAAGCTCGACGGCGCCCGGCCGCCTCTGGAACTCTTCATGCCCATGGCCGTCGTCAATCCCGAGGTTACCCCCGCCGTTCGCGCCCCGGCCGAGATTGCCGAGGAAGGCTGCCTCTCCTTTCCTAGCATCCGCGGCGACGTTCCCCGGCCCAGCGCCATCGCGGTCAAGTTCCAGGATGAGCGTGGCACGCCCCATTTGCTGACCTGCGACGGGCTGCTCGCCCGCTGCATCCAGCACGAGGTCGATCACCTCAACGGCGTGCTCTTCATCGATCATATGGATAAAAAGACCCGGACCCGCCTCGACCCAGCCATTCGCGAACTGAAAAAGCAGACTCGGACCGCAGCCAGAAAATGAGCCGTGCCGGCAAAGCCTCTCCCCGGTCCATCGCCACGCGCAAGGGCGATGACGGGACGACCGGACTGCTCTACGGCTGGCGGGTGGCAAAAGACCATCCTCAAGTTGAGGCCTTGGGCGCGTTTGACGAATTCAACGCTGCGATCGGCCTGGCCAAGGCGACGGGAAAAAAGGCCGCGCGCCGGGCGGAGCTGACCCGAATCCAGCAAAATCTCATCGCCGTCATGGGCGAATTATCCTGCTCGGAAGCCGATGCATCCAAGTACGCCGCGTCGAAATTTCCCAAGCTCGGCGAAGCCGACCTCGCGCGCGTCGATCAGGCGCTGGCCGCGCTGGAGGCGAAAGACATCAATCTTGGCGGCTGGGCCACGCCGGGGGCGAATGTGCACGCCGCCGCGCTCGACCTCGCCCGCACCGCCGCCCGCCGCGCGGAACGACGACTCACCACCCTTCCCGCCCAGGGACGCAGGGTGCGGCCAATCCTCCGCCAGTGGATCAACCGCGTCTCCGATCTGCTTTGGATGATGGCGCGGGAAGCCGAGCAGTAGGCAATGCAACCGCTAATGAACGCCAATGGGCGCTAATGAAATTCAGGCCGCGCAACATTCATCCATTAGCGTTTATTCGCGTCAATGGGCGGTTCATCCTCAATCCATCTGCGTTCATCCGCTCCATCCGCGGGTAAAAGCGCCCCTGCAAAAAATCCTGTCCATTTGGAACGTTCCGATTAAATTCGGCTCCATGCGTTTCGCTCTCGGGCTCATTCTTCTCGCCGTCGTCTGGCGCATTGTGGCCGTCTTTGCGCCGGAACTCAGCAATTTTTCGCCACTCATGGCGCTGACCTTTTGTGGCGCGGTCTATTTCCGCGACAAGCGACTCTGGCTGGTGCCGTTCCTTGCCCTCAGCGTGAGCGACTTCTGGATCGATTGGCACTATGCCTCGGTCATGCACTACGGCTGGAGCCTGGGCGACGCGCTGGTGCGCACAGGCTGTTTCGCCGCCGGACTCGGCATCGGCCTGCTCGTGGCGCGGCGCAAGAACTGGCTGACGCTGTTGGGCGGAGCGCTCGGCGCCTCGCTGCTGTTTTATTTCGTCACCAATACGCAGGCATGGTTCGGCGATGCATTTTATCCCAAAACCCTGGCCGGCTGGTGGCAGGCCCTGACGGTAGGCCACCCGGAATATCCGCCCACCCTGCTGTTTTTCCGCAATACCCTGCTGAGCGACCTGCTCTTCACCGGCCTGTTTGCCGGCATCATGGAGCTGGCGGCGCGGCGCCGGGGCGAGGAAAGCCGGCTTGCCCGACAGGCGGCGGTCTGAATTAAAGCAGATCTGCCGCGAGCTCGGCGAGTTTGGAACGCTCGCCCTTGGTCAGCTTGACGTGGGCGGCGAGGAACTGGCCCTTCATCCGGTTGTGGGCGTAGACCAGGCCGTTGCTGCGCGAATCGACGTAGGGATTGTCGATCTGCGCCGGATCGCCGATCAGGACAATCTTTGAGCCTTCGGAAATGCGGGTGATGACGGTCTTGACCTCATGCGGGGTGAGCTGCTGCGCCTCATCGAGGATGAAAAAGCGCCGGGCGATGGAACGGCCGCGGATGAAGGCCAGGGCCTCGATCTCCACCATGCCGCTCTTGATCAGCCGCTCATAGGGTTTGACCGGACCGAGACCGCTGCCGGAACCATGACCGTTGTAGCCGGAACCTGAGCTCATCGAGGCGAGCATGTCGTCGTGCTTCTTTTTTTTCTTTTTCGAAACCTTCTTGGAGGCGAATTGCGGTTCCTTCGGCGGCTTGGAGGGAATCAGGACCTCGAGCGCATCATAATATGGCTGGAGCCACGGCTTCATTTTTTCCTCGAGCGAGCCGGGAAGAAAACCGATGTCCTTGCCCAGGGCGATGACCGGGCGGGAAATGGAAACGCCGTCATAGCGGCATTGCTCGTCGTGCATCTGATAGAGCGCGCAGGCGGTGGAGAGGAGCGTCTTGCCCGTGCCGGCCTTGCCGAAGCAGGTGATGAGCGAAATGGAATCGTCGAGCAGGGCATCCATCAAGAACTGCTGCTCGAGATTGCGAGCACGGATGGGAATGCCGCCGGGCGCCTTGACGAACTCCGGGATTTTCAGGCGGCGGACGAGTCCGTCGCCGTAATGGCGCGCCGGCATGGTCTTGCCCTCGCTGGAGCGGAGGAGGACGTATTCGTTGAGGACAAGGCCGCGGGTGGCCTCGCGCTGGAATTCGAACTCACCCTCCGAGCAGAACCGCTGCATCTCGTAAACCGTGAGGGGGATTTCCGGATAGGCCGCCTCATCGACTGCCTCGGGAACCTTGTCGTTGAGATAGTCCTCGGATTCGAGGCCGACGGCCCGGGCCTTGAGCTGGACGTTGACGTCCTTGGTCACGAGGATGGTGGGGGGCGGATAGTTCTCCTGGACGAAGAGGGCGCAGGCGATGATGCGGTTGTCCTTTTTGGAAAGATCGGGGAGGACGGCGCGGAGCCGCTGCATGGCGGGCGAGCCGAGGTTGTTTTCGGCAAGGTAGCCGTTGATCACGACGGAGAGCGTCCCGCCGGTGGGCAGCTTCACGCCCTCGAGCATGGTGCGTGAATCAGGCAGTAATTCCTGAAGATAGCGGTGGACGCGGCGGGCGTTGCGGCCGCGCTCGGTCGACTGCTCGCTCTTGATCGCGTCGAGCTCCTCCAGGACTTCGACGGGGATGACGAGATTGTTTTCCTCGAAGGTGAAAAGCGACTGCGGGTCGTGCAGCAAAACGTTCGTATCGAGGACGAAGGTCTTAACTTTAGCAGAGACCTTGAGCTGCGGTTTTGGGGAGGTTGCCCCGCTCAGGTATTCCATCGATTGTGGATATCTTGTGAACAAAATGTCAGCAGCGTTTGGACCATTTGTCGATGCTTGAGTGCGAAAAAACAAAAAATGTTGCGCGTTCGTCATCTAATCGTCGCATCCCTCGCAAAAAAAACGCGGGCCGTCTACCCCTAGACGGCCCGCCACTTGCTTTTTTTGTTACCCCTTCTCCCTTTCGGGAGACACAAACCAGTAACATAGCAGCCAGACGTGATTATCGGCCGTTTGGTTTCAAGCTTAATTTATTTTGTTGTTAAAATTTTCTGACGGGGATTTTGACGTTTTCGGCCGCGGCGGGGTCCAAAGCCGCAGCCAAAGCTCGGAAAGATTGCGCAAGCTTGTGCGGCGCAAGCCCTGGCGGGCCGCCTCCTCCCGGAAAGGCGACGCCACGCTGCTGCGCTCCTCCACGTAGGTCCATAACTCCCGCTCCAGTTCGATCGCTGCCGCATGCTCGTCGGCTGCGCTCCGGGCCGCCGCACGGACCTTCATCTCCCAAAACCGCCGCTCTTCCGGATGCTGTTGTACATAGTTGAAAACCATCTGCTCAATAGGGTTAAGACTCATTTTACCAGGGTGTTGGAACCCATAGGCGAAAACACACACTAATGCCCCCGCTACGAATTCGTTGCAATATGCCTTACCTTCCGCTAGGCCTTACCCCCTAGTTAGTCCAGATTTAACCCAACCTCTGCTATGTGGCCAAAATTAAAGGATCAGCTTCCCGCGATCATCGTCACTGCTCTTCTCGTAACGGTGGCTGCGTTTTTCATTCACCAACAGACCGTTTCCGACATGGCGCGGCAACAGCAAGACCAGCTCGATGCCCTTCGAAAACAGACCAATGACGAGATCCAGGCCGCAGCGGAGCAGAACAGCCAGCGCATCGAAGCCATCAATAATTTGCTCAAGGACGCGATTGCCAAGCGCCAAGCCGACGCCCTCATGACCGACGAGGAGTTCGCCAAGGTCAACCAGGAGAAGATCGACAAGCTGGCGACCGCCATTGCTCAAAAAATCCAGCCGTATAATCCGCTGCCGAAGACGCCGGAAGAGGCGGAAAAGCAGCAGAATGAACAGGTCGATAAGGTATCTTCACGCCTCGCGGTCAAGATTCAGCCCATCCTGGCCGACATGGCCAAGGACCAGCACCTCACCCGCGATTCGATCGGCGCCTACAGCCAGAAAATTTCCGACCAGATCGGAATCGTCCTCACCCAGGAAATGGCCAAGAACCAGCAATTGAACAATAATCTGATCGCGACCCAGGCCGTCGCCCGCGATTCCCTTGCGCTTTCGCACCAGGTCACCGCGCTTTATCTCAGCTCGTTCAAGGACCAGGGCATTCTTTCCCGTCTGCTCATGCTGCCGGCCGACGTCGTCAAGGACGCCGCCAATTTCAGCATCGTCAACAGCAACGAGCGCGAAAACATCGAGAAAGGCCTCGTGACGCAGATGAACGATCTGCAAAAACGCCTGGACGACCTCCAGGCGCAGCAGCCTAAGAAATAGGCCTCTCTTTATCGTACCTTCCAAGCCATGCGCTCTTTCGCGCATGGCTTTTTTGTCGTCGATTGCCGGGAATATTTTCCGTCAATGCCTGTCTGACGAGGCGCGCTTTGCCCGCCACCGTATTCCGCCCGCCCGCAGCCGGTCTTTGCCAGGCCGCGGGAATGAGGTGTGTGCGCTGCTTCCCTGCCGCAAAGTGCATGATTTTTACGGCGACCACCGCTCATCCTGCATGTTTCCAGTCGCATCTGGGTCGTGGTAAAAATCTTTATTTATCTAGTTTTAAACAAGTTAGAAATTAACCGAGGGCGTTGGCATGATCTGAGGTAGGTGGCGGTATCCACGCGACTGACAGTCTTTGCACCGCAACGTCCAAAATCTACTGCCATGCTCAATGCCTTTACAGCTCTGAAAACTCAAACGTTGGAAGCCAGTTCGCAGCAGGAAGCCGCCTATGATGCCGGCTTGGTCAAGCGCTTCAACGAGGGCGATGAATCCGCCTTCGTGGAAATGATGCAGCGCTACCGTGGAAAAATCTACGGCCTGACCTTGAGCATGCTGCGCAACGCGGCCGACGCCGAGGAGATCACGCAGGATACCTTTATCCGCGCCCATCGCGGTTTGGCCAACTTCCGCGGCGACTCCTCCCTTTCCACCTGGCTCTATCGCATCGCCC
>DASRHD010000354.1:0-10008 GCA_035650695.1 Opitutaceae bacterium | reverse complement strand
TCGAACGCGGAAGGCTTGATTCTTCGAATCTAAGCCTTCCGCAACTTTTGATAATGACCTCCGCCCAGCTCCGCCTCTATCGCTTCGAAGCCTCGCAATGGCGCAAGGCTTTAAAGGCGCGCGGGCTTTCTGCCCGCGATGAGGATCGCCATTCGCTCCATCGCCGCGTCCTCGGCCGCGACAAGAGCAGCCTGGACCTCACCAATGCCGAGTTTGATAAAATCCTCGCTGCCTTCCGCGCCGAGTCCCGGCCAGGTGATCTCGACGCGCAGATTCGCCAGCTGGACCAGGCGCCGCAGCGCAAGGGTGATCTGATCGATCGCGCCTTCCAACTCGCCGGCCAGGCCGGCATCGAGCATGATAGAATCTGGGGATATATCGAAGGCATGACCCGCCGAATTTTCAAGGTACAGCATTACGATCTGCTCGACGAGAAACAGCTCGGGCAACTCTGCGGCATCCTCCAGCGCCGAATAGCCCAGGTAAACCGTCGATCAACGGTCCAAACCTATGATGTCACTCCCCGTGATCCCTATTGAAATATCTTGCCCGAAAGGCTTTGTTTTTCTTCATAAAGGCCACACGGTCTCACATGGAGATTTGACGTTACAGAGGAATGGGTCCCTCCGTGAGCCCTTCGGTTATGGCTTCACTGTTTCGGCTTATGACGTTGGGCGATATGTCCGGCGTGTCTATACCGGAAGAAGAAGAAAATGACCGAGCAGCTCGATCTTCCTGTCAAATGCCCGGCGCCGGTCATCGATCCGGCCGAAGTCGAGCTCGTCGTCTCCATCCTCCGCGCTTCGCCTGGCTGGCTCACTGCCAAACAGATTGCGGAGAGTCTCGGCAATGGATCATCGGATCGGCGTGTCCGGGCGATTGCCAGCGCCAGCGCCCCGCGCATCGTCAGTTATCCCGGCTCGCCTGGTTACAAGCTTTTCGAGCTCTGCACAGTCGAGGAGATAAACCATTGCGTCGAGGCCTTCCGCAGCCAGTGCAGCGACATGTTTAAGCGGTCAACGCTCTACGCCCAAGCCTATCACCGCCGCTTCCGCGGCACTACCTCGAATGGCTTTTGAATCTTTCCTCGATGCGCGTGAACAATCTGCGGCCAATGCTGAGCATCAGCGCCGCCGCGATGCGGAGGTTTTGCAATGGCTCAACCGGGACCAGCCGCCGGAGGATAGGCTGATCAAGTTCGATGCCTGGATTCGCCAGGAATTAATCGTCAAACTTGATTGGTGTTGGGCAGGCACCGGTAAGCATCGGCGGATAGAGCAATGCCGGCTGCTTTTGGAGGGCTTGGTCCTCGATCTTTGGAAGCGGGGATGGATGCTCGACGGCCGGGCACTGAAGAAGCATCTCGATGCCTGCCTCGATGACGCGGCCGCTGCCCAGAAAGCCGGTCGGGTGAAGGAATTTTGGCCCTTCTTTTCGGCGATTGTAAATCGCTATGTTGGCACCAATGCCGAGGAGCTGAAGATGGAGGCGATCTCAGCCGGCGCTTATGTCGGCCAGATTGTCTCCAGGCTGGGGATTTCGGCGTCGCCACAAGCCCCGACACTGCCCGATCTGGTCGCGCAAAGGCACGATGAGACCCTGCGTGAGAAATTGGCCCGTAAACGGCGCAAGGATCGCGTAAAAAAAGAGGATGAATCGATGCCGCAGCTCTTCTGAAATGCTGCTGCGGAGCCTTTGCAGAGGCCGGAAATCGTCCTTAAACCTTCTGCAATTTACGCCTTTTAACAAAATTTCTCCTCAAATTCGGAGCTCGGCGCGCGAGGGCGGCGGCTGCTTCATAACTTACTGATATTCGGGCTATTCAAGGTTATTGCCCGCTTTTTAGGCTTATCCTTAAACCTCACTGCAAACTTCATTGTCACCTCGGGCGCTCATTTCCAGACTTCTGCTGTGACATGAATACCGAGATTTTAAGCGATGCCGCCCTTGTCACACAGAGTCTGGCCGGAAACCAGGACGCGTTCGGCCGGATCGTAACCCGCTATCAGACTTTGATATGCTCCATTGCCTACAGCGGAACGGGGAGCTTGAGCCAAAGCGAAGACCTGGCCCAGGAGACATTTCTCGCGGCCTGGAAACAGCTGGCCGGCCTGCGCGAGCCGCAAAAATTGCGCTCCTGGCTTTGCCGCATTGCCCGCAATCTGACCGCCGATGCGCTCCGGCAGGACGGGCGTGAGCCGGCCCATACCGCGGAACCGCTCGAGGCGGTCGACCAGGCTCCTGCTACCGGCCCCCTTCCGCACGATCTGACGATCGGCCGGGAAGAGGAGGCTCTGCTCTGGCATTCGCTCGAGCGCATTCCCGCGAACTACCGCGAACCGCTCGTCTTGTTTTATCGCGAGCATCAATCGGTGGAAGCGGTGGCACGAAGCCTGGAATTATCGGAGGATACGGTGAAGCAGCGGCTTTCGCGCGGCCGAAAAATGCTGCAAGAGCAGGTCCAGGCTTTCGTCGAAGGCGCGCTGGCGCAGACCAGCCCGGGCCAGGCCTTCACGGTTTCGGTTCTCTCGTCCCTCCCCGCCCTGACCTTGTCCGGTGCGGCCACCGCGACCGGCGCCACGGCAGCCAAGGGCGTGACGGCAAAAGCCGCAGGGATGGCGGCCGTCCTGGGGATGCTGATGGGGCCACTGATCGTCTTTGTGCCAAATTACTTCGGCTACCGCGTCGCCCTCGCCAGTACGCGCTCGGAGGAGGAGCGGCATTACGTGAAATCTTTTTTCGGCAAAATCGGCGCCATTACGCTGGCGGTTTTTCTTCCCGCAGCGGCAATCATCCTCTGGCTGACGCGCCACCAGGCCGACCGCTCCTATTTGTCCGGACTCTTCGCCACGATTCTGGTGCTGATTTTTCTTCCGACCATGATGGTCGTTATCGGCCGGACGCGAAAGCAGACCCGGGCTTATCAGTTACGCATCCTGGCGGAAGAGCACGGCGGCGTTTTTCCGCCGCCGGCATGGGAATATCGCAGCCGGCTGGAGCTGCTCGGCCTGCCGCTGGTTCACATCCGTGCCGGCGATCGGTTCGGCTTTTTGAAAAAGCCGGTGACGGCGTGGATTGCGGCGGGCCAGCGCGCGGTCGGCGGCCTGTTTGCCTTCGGCACGGTGGCGATTGCGCCGGTGAGCGTCGGCAGCCTGGCCATCGGTGGCCTGTCGCTCGGCGGTTTGTCCTGCGGCATCGTCGCGCTCGGCGGCATTGCCCTGGGCGGCTGGGCGATGTTCGGCGGCGTGCTGGCGGGCTGGCAGGCGCTGGGCGGATGCTTCACCGTCGCGTGGAAGGCGGCGGTGGGAGACTTTGCCCTGGCCCACGATTTCGCGCTCGGCCTTTATGCCCACGCCGCCCAGGCGAACAACGAGACGGCGCGGCAATTCATCCAGCCGAGTTTTGTCTGGCGCTGCGCCGAATTCATCAACCACCACTGGCTCTGGCTGAATTTATTCTGGATGGTTCCGTTCTTCATCATGTGGCGTCTCTCGCCGCAGGCAAAAAAAACCGGCCGGCGCTGACTCCTGCCGGCAATATTATTTCAACCAGTACGAAAGGTCGCGATGGAGCAGGTCGGACAGTTCTTCCACGCTGGGCCGGTATTGCTCGACCAGCTGGGCCCGGATCGCCGCCGACATCGGCTTTCTCGCGCCGCGCGCCTTATTGATCAGCATGGCCAGGACATACCAGCTGGTGATCGAGAGGTGGGACATGCCCATGACTTTCCGCGTCCGCGTCCGCATGGCGCGCAGCCGGAATTGCAGCGGAGTCGAGCGCGGAATCACCGCCCCGTTTTCCGACCGGAAGGCATGGCCATTGGCTTGGGAAATCTCCAAAAATTCGCACACCTCGGCGCAGAACCCCGCCGGGTTTTTTTTCAGGTCGTCGAAAAGCAGCATCTTGACCCGATCTGCGCCGAAAATTTTTATATAAGGTTTGATTTTTTCGATATAGAGGCCGGCGTGGAAATATTGATAATTGTGAGAGGCGATGAGGCAGTTTTGCTGAAACGGCAGGCTCGTCATGCGGCGGCTTTCCTGCGCGATCGCCTCTTCAAATGTTTCCAGCGGCTCGAGCCCGATCATGGCCAGCCAACAATACATGGAATAGGCCCGGTCGACCGGGTTTCGTAGGATGGCCATGATCTTGATCTTGCCGAGAAGCTCGTGAATCCATGGCGGGCTCTCCGGAGCGGAGAGATAGGCGGTGGAAGCCTCGCCGATGCACGCCTTGCCCCGCCCGGGATTAAACAGGGAAAGGTATTCCTCCTGGGTAAAAACGCCGAAATTATGCACGAAAAACGCCGGTTCCTTGTAGCGGGGCATGAACACCTGCGGATGCTGGCGAAGCCAGTGCCAGAGCGAGGTGGTTCCGCTGCGGGCGGCGCCCACGATCAAGAAATTCGGTGCGGTCCGGGGGACAAAAAGCCGTTCGTTAAGCGAGGCGAGGTCTTCCCCGCCGTTGTTTTGCACTGCTTTCATATCGGCTAAGGTTGGGTGCAAGGTGAGGGACTTCTGGATTCTGGCGCGACCGCGTGTTTCGTCATGCCGTGAGGTGGCGAGAAGGCTGGGCCGGGCGATCAGGGCGAAGTGGGCTTGACCGTGCCCTGGGTGTAATTGTAGCTCGCGCTGCGAGAGAAGGGCAGCACACCGGTGATGTATTGGTCAACCCATTGGTCGACCTTGGCGACCGCCGTCTTGGGAACGACGACGATGTCCTGGGAGGAGATGGCGAGGTCGTTGGCCTTTGCGCCATTCTCAATGAAATCCGTCAAGTTGGTCGTGTAGACATAAACATCGTCCTTGTTGTCACGGTGGATCAGAACGACCCGGCGCATATCGCCGGTGTTGATGACCCCGCCCGCCAGGGTCACCACCTTGAGCAGGGTCATGCTCGGCGCCAGCGGGTAGGCGCCGGGGTGGCCGACCTCGCCGTCCACATACACGACGCGCGCCTGGGACTGCTCGATCTCCATCGAGACCGTCAGGTCGCCTTTGTAACGGCTGTGCAGGGCGTCCTGGATTTCGTCCTGCAGGACGGCGATGGTTTTGCCGGCGGCGGTGAAAATCCCGAGCTCCGGCAGGGCAAGGCGGCCGTCAGCCGAAACGGGGACCAATTGATCGAAGCCGACCAGGCCCACTTTTTGTCTGTCCACCATTGGTATTTCGCGGCTGACCTGGGCGGAGAGGGAGGTTTCAAAGTGCTTGGAAGCGAGCTCGGAAAGACCGCTGCTCAACTGGCCGATGGTGAGCCCCGCGGCGGTGACCCGGCCGATTTTCGGAATCGATACCGTGCCGTCGTCCTGCACGACCGTTTCGCCGGCCAGCTCCTCGATGGACAGGCCGGATTTGCTCAGGCTGACGGAGGAGGCGGGAGTCTTTAACTGCTTGCTATAGGCGGTGTCGATTTCATCGGCCAGCTGTTGCGGGGTCTTGCCCAGGGCCGTGAGCACGCCGGCGTCCGGCAGGGTGAGCCTGCCGTCCGGCTGCACGGTGAGCGAAAGGTCGCGCTTGGGATCGGATCCAAAATGCACCGCCAGCTCGTCGCCGGGCAGGACGTGGTAGTCGCCGCCTCGAAAACTGAAGGCGTACTTGATCGTGTCATAGGGCGCGAGGACCAGGCCGCCAGGCGTGCTGGCCACGGGCTGGATTTGCACGCGAACCTGATCGAGTGGAGAAAGCACCTGGGAGATGCCCGGTTTCGGCAGCAGGTCGCTGTTTCCCTCGAGCGCCATGAGCGGGGCGTCGTTTTTGCGCAGGCTCACCCCATTTTGGGGCGCGGCGCAGGCAGCCAGGAGGAGCGTAAGGCCGAAACCGGCGGTCAGGCCGGCGCGACGGCCGGGCCGGCGGCGGGCGGAATGAGAAGACGGATGAGGGCGGGCGTGAGGCTGGATCATGATTGGGCGTCGAGCTCGAGGGTGACGATGGAATAGGGTTGGAGAGTGAGGGGCGATTTGAGGTCCACGGTTTTTTGTTCGATTTTAATCGCGGCTGGCGCGCCGTTCTTCACCGGCGGTTCTTCGAACATGGAGGAAGGCAATTCATCGGGAAGATCGCGGCCGTTGTGATCGGTCAGTCCGGGCGAGGACAGTTCCCAGAGCGTGGCAGCGTCGGCAGCCTTGAAGCTGCCGGTATCGAGCCGCACCTGGTGAATGGTCTGCCAGCTGCGATTGACAAGGTTGACGAAAAGCTTGCGGCCGGACCCATCCGTGGCGGCGACGGCGGTGACTTCAGGCACGTCCGATTCGGCCGGAGCCACGCCGACCTGGCCGACGCTGAAGGTGGGACTTTCCACTGTCGCCGCCACCTGGCGGGTGCCGAAATGCCGCGCAAACATCTGGATGACATAATAGGGCACCTTCGGCTTGCCGTCATAACTCACCCAGCCGATGGGCGTACGGTCGGTGAACTTAAAATAATCAGTCAGGACGACCCGCGGGTGGTTGATGAAGACCTGCATGAGGCGGGCGAGGTAGACGGCCGAACCCATGGTTTTTTCGTGGTCGATCCAGTGCGGGGCGTTGGAAAAGAGCGCCCCCCACTCCGTCACCGCAATGCCGATGGGATGACCGTTGCCATACCTGGCCAGAAGGTCGTCCAGCTTGCTCAAACTGCGATCCACCGCTTCGGGAGAGGCCCAGAGGCTCTGGTAAACCTCTTTTGCGGAGAGGCCTTTTCGGCCGAAGATCATCGGAAAGTAAGCGTTGTGAACGGCGATCAGGTCAATCTGGGGCGCGGCCTTCTTCAGCAAGGTTTCCGTCCAATTCGGATAAGGCAGGTTGATGATGGTGGAATTGGCCGTGCCGATGGCGATCAGCTTGATCGTGGGATCGACCTTGCGCATCGCGGCGGCGAATTCGAGGAAGCGGTCGGCGTATTGTTCCGGCGGGATCGTGATCTTTTTTTTGTCCGTGGGATTGCCCGGGAGGTAGAGCTCATTGCCGATTTCCCAGAGTTTCACGTTCACCGGCGCGGGCAAGCCGTCGGCGGCGCGGTCGGGATTCGACGGCTGGTTGAAATAAGCCACCCAGTCGGCCGCCTCCTGCGCCGTCCCGGTGCCGGCATTGACCGTGATGAGGGGCTGGGCGTGGGCCGCGGCGCAAAAACGAATCAGTTCGGGTGAGCCGAAGACATTCGGCGACCGCCCGCGGTCGGTCGGATGGTCCCGGACGGGGCGCTGATCCACCGGTCCGATTCCGTCGCGCCAATGATAATAATCCGAGAGCGTGCCGCCGGGGAAGCGGATGTTGCTGATGCCTTCGTCCCGGGCCAGATCGCTCCATTCCGGATCGACCGTGCCGTCGGCATGGGCGATGCCGTCGGCATTGTTAAACCATTCCAGATTGGTGCCGAACAAAGTGTGCTGAATGTCCCGGCCCACCCGCGTCGGATCGACGCGGCAGGTCAGGACTTGGCCGGAAGGCTGGTGCTGTTCGGACAGCTCAAGGGGTTTCTCGCCGCGGCAGGCGGCGATGCCGGCGAGAAAAAAGAGGCCGGCCATCCGCCGCGGGCGGGTAAAGACTGAAATGATGCGGAGTTTCATGGCTAAATATGAGCAAGCGCCGGTGCGGTGGCCCGGGCGAGGCAGGAGCGAAGCTCCGCCGCCAAAGCCGGATGGTGAAGCATGGCGTGGTGGTCTCCCTCGACCTCCACATACTGGACGCCGGCTTGGGCCAGCCGCTCGTAGTAGCGGCGCGGATCGCGATCGGGCGTGAGCTTAAAAAACGAGTCTAGGGCGAGAAAGATCACCACCCGGCCCGGATAAGGGCGAAGCTGGTACCGTCGGTGCATGGAGCGCGCCTGATCATAGGATTGGGCAATCCGCCGCCGGACGACAAGCGTGCGGCTGAAATTCCGGATTCGGGCCCAGAAATAGGCAAACTTTCCACCGAGCGAAAGGTTCATGAATTTCTGGAAATGATAACGCAGCCGGTCGCGCCCGATGATATCGTCGGAAAAGACATTGCTCACGATCGGATCGAGCAGCGCGAGGAGGCCGACTTCCTCGCCCTGGGCCTTGAGCTGGCTCGCCACCTCCCAGGCGAGGAGGCAGCCGAAGCAGTGGCCGCCGACAAAATACGGGCCCTGCGGCTGCAGGCCGCGGATGGCCTTGATGAAATCCGCCGCGACCTGTTCGACGGTGGGAAATTCGCCCTTCAACGGCACGGCGTCGAGGCCATGCGCCTGCAGTCCGTAAAATGGCTGGTCGGGGCCGAGTTCGCGGGAGAGGTCCTGAAACACGATGGCGTCGCTGCCGCCGCCGGGAATACAAAAGAACGGCGGACGGGAGCCCTTCGGTTGCACCGGCAGCACCCGGCAGGGCGGCGGTGGCGCGGTCTTGGCTTCGTCCAGCAAGGCGGCGAGCGACTCAAGGGTGGCGGCCTTGAACAAGACCGCCAGGGGCAGCTTGCGGCCCAGTTCCCGGTCGATGCGGGCAAAGAGACGGGCGGCGAGCAGGGAACGTCCGCCCAGCTCGAAGAAGTTGTCCTTCAACCCCACCCGCGGCACGGAGAGAATTTCCTCCCACATCCGGGCGAGCTTTTGCTCCAGCTCGGTACGCGGCGCGACATAGTTGCCGTCCGGGCCGGCCTCGGCCGCGCCGGCCGCCGGATCGAGCTGGCGGCGCAGGGCGCGGCTCGATGGATCCAGCCCGGCGAAGATTTGTGCCTGGTCGGACGGCCAGGCCTGTTCCAACCGGTCCAGGCCCTGGTCGGGCGTGAGCGAAAGCCAGCCGCGCGCTGCCATTGCCTCGCTGCTGCCGCTGCGGCCCATGCCGGTGCCGGACCAGAGCGCCCAGAGGAGACTGGAACTTTGCATCCCATGCTGCCGCTGCGCATGGGCCAAAGCGTCGAGGCCGGCGTTGGCCGCCACATAAGCGCCCGTGCCCAAGGCGCCGAAGTGGCCGAGCACGGACGAAAAATGGATGAACCGGCACCCCGGGTGTTCCCGGGCCACGACGTGGAGCGACCAGGCGCCCAGCAGCTTGGGCCGCAATGACTGCAGCCATCCGTCATCGGTCTCCTGCGCCAGCGTCGCCTCGTGATATTCGCCGGCAAGGTGGATGACTCCGTTCAAGGGCTGCGCCCAGCGCTGCACCGCGCGATCAACCGCCGCCCGGACAAAGGCCGGATCGAGCAGGTCGCCCGCCTCATAGTGCGCGGCGCCGGCGGCCTGCAGGGACTGCAGCACCTGGCGGCGCTCATCGCCCGCCTCCATTTCCTCCAGCGGAACGCGGCCGAGAAGCAAGAGCCGGGCCTGATGGCGTTCGACCAGCCGCCGGGCCAGCGCCCGGCCGATGCCGCCGAGGCCGCCGGAAAGCAGATAAAGGCCGCCGGGCTTGATCGGGGAATTGCCATTTGTAGTTGAAAAATCAATACTTTGAAGGCCGGGCGCCAGCCGGCGGCCGCCGCGGAGGGCGAATTCCCCTGCGCCGCCGGCGGCCAGTTCACGCCGGACGGCCGCCGCCTCGGCGACGGGGTCGGCGCCATCCAGGTCGAGATGGCCGCACTCCAGCCAGGCGAATTCGTGCGGCAGGGTGCGGACCAGGCCGAGAATCGGCGCCTTTTCGTAGTCAACCGGTTCGGCTCCGGAAACGGACTGGAGCCGGCTGGTCACGACCAGAAGCCGGACACGGTCGGCACCCTCGGACGGGGCCGGCCATGCTCGCAGCCAGCGTAGCAGGCCGAGGCTGCCGCGGTCTTGCGCGGCTTCGATTTCCGCTCCGCTGGCCGGCTCGCCTGCGGCCGGGGGATAAGCCCAGGCGTAAACCAGGTGGGTAAAGGGCCGGCGGCCGCCGATCGCAGCCGCGAGCTGTCCGCTCCAGCCGGGCCGGGATGGATCGAGCACAAAATTTTCTCTGTCTACGGCGGAAAAATCCGCGCCCTCCCCCACCGTGACACAAGCATGTCCGGCGGCCCGGAGCTGGCGCGCCAGCTCCGCCCCCAAGCCGGTCTGGTCGGCAAAGATCAGGACGTGGCAGTTGGCGAGAAGCGCGGCCGATTCCGGC
>DASRHD010000353.1:0-12918 GCA_035650695.1 Opitutaceae bacterium | reverse complement strand
GTGAAGCATCGGGACGAGAAGTGAAACGTTTTTGCGGCGCGGAAGCGGTCCGGAAATCGGACGACCGCGGCGCGGAGATCGTGCAGAAGTCGGCGGCGCCGAAAAAATTCGGGACAAAAACACGATGCGCTCAAGTCGGGTTATCGCGTGCCGAAGAAGGCGGTACCCAGCCTACTCGTCATCAGGTCTCCAACCCATTCATCAATGTTCTCATCCGCCAAAACTCTCGCGAGTCTGCTCGCTCTCGTCTCAGTCAACCTCACCCTCTCCGCGCAGGACGCCCGCTTCGGCGTGCAAATGCACCTCGCGCAAGGCTGGAGCCAGTCGCTCATTCCCCAGGCGGCGCAGGCCGGCATCGGCTCCGTTCGTGACGAGCTTTACTGGGGCAACATCGAACAGACGCCGGGCAACTACCAATTTCCGCAAATGTACGACGACTACATGGCGGCGCTGGCGGCGAACAACATTTCGCCGCTGATCGAGCTCGATTTTGCCAATTCGAATTACGACGACGGCCTGGCTCCGTTCGACGACACCGGCTTCTTCGCCTACGCGAACTATTGCACCGCGGTGCTCGATCACTACGGCGACCAGATTCACGAGGTTGAAATCTGGGACGAGTACGACAATCCGGCCTTCACCAGCGGCCCGGCCACGGGCGATCTCGCTGGCACCTACACCAACATGCTCCAGGCGGCCTACACCGCGATCAAGGACTCGCATCCCGACGTCACCGTGGTCGGCGGCGGCACGCCCTGGCTCGACATTCCGTTCTGGCAGCAGCTTTGCGCCGACGGCGGCCTGAACTACCTCGATGTCGCCTCGATTCATCCCTATCGTTACGACAAGGCGCCGGAAGGCATCCAGGACGAGATCTTCCAGCTGCAAGACATCATGAGGCTTTACAACAACGGCCAGACGAAGCCCATCTGGGCGACCGAAATCGGCTGGTACAGCTCGGGGGATCAGTACGCCGTCACGCCCCAGCAGCAGGCGAACTACCTGGTCCGCGCTTACGCGTTGCTCATGGCCGCCGGCGTCGACCGCGTCTACTGGTATCTCTACCGCGACAATCCGGAGATCGACAGCGGTTGCTCGATGGGTCTCGTCCAGGAGGACGACAACCAGACGGTCAAGCCCGCCTACCGGGCCATGGCCACGATGGCCTCGTTCCTCCAGGGCGCGCATTTTGTCCGCGCCGAGGGCGGCCTGGGCGGCCCGGCCTATTCCATCCTCTTCCAGCAAGATGACGGCACCGAGCTGCGTGTCATGTGGTCGACCAAGGCGATGACGATCTCGGCTTGGGGCGCGACCAGCGAGCAGGACATCAACGGCAATTACCTGACGATGGACGGCAACCTTTACCTCAAGGGCTCACCCCTCTTCGTCACCGGGCCGCTCAGCGGCGGATTTCCCAACCAGTACGGCACGGTGCTGGCCAACTCGCTCGAGGATTTTACCGGCAACCAGGGCGACAACGGCTGGACCTACGGCGTATATCTCGGCGGCACGCTTTTTGCCCCCCTCGGCGACTTCGAATTGGCCCTCGACCAGGCTGCGTATTGGACTGACAACTACATGGGGCTCTACCTGACCGACGCCGATCAGACCACCTCCTTTACCGGCGTCTTCGGCGCGACCCCGGTGGCCTCGGTCCGCCGCTGGACGAGCAACTACGACGGCAAGGTCCAGATCACCGGCAGCTTCCAAACCGAACAGCACGGCGGCGACGGCGTCGGCGCCAAGATCGTGGTCGACGGCCAGGTCGTGAAACGGGTCCTGCTCGGCGGCGGAAATCCCGCCACGACGTGGAAATTCAATCTGAGCCGCACCGTGCACCAGGGTTCGACCATCGACTTCGCGGTCGATCCCGGTTCCAGCACGGACTATTCCTACGACGCGACCGCCGTGTCCGCCACGATCACGTCGAAGCCCTGACGTCCGGCTCATTTTTTGCACCGCCTCCACGGCCGCCGCTGAATTTTCAGCGGCGGCTTTGTCATTTAATAACGGATACAAAGTTTTTTTGGGTTTCGCTTGCAAAAGCGGACGGCCTGACAGGGCCGCTTCGGCCGCGCGCGGATCATGCAGAAAATCCGAAAGCGCAAAAAAAATCTGGCAAATCACCCGAAGTGGTTTTGCGCGCTTGCCAAGCGAAAAAAATCTGGTTCTCAACCCACCCGCCTCTGGGCTCTTCGCCCCATGGGTCTACACCCCATCTCCTCTTTTTTTTATGATCATATCCATCAAATCCATCGTTGTGGCGCTCGTCGCCTCGGTTCCGTTCGTTCTCACCCTCTCCGCCCAGGACCAGCGCTTCGGCGTGCAAATGCACCTGGCCCAAGGTTGGAACCAGTCCCTCATCCCCCAGGCCGCCCGGGCCGGCGTCGGCTCGGTTCGCGACGAGCTCTATTGGGGCAACATCGAGCAGACGCGGGGCAATTTCACGTTTCCAAAAATGTACGACGACTACATGGCGGCGCTGGCGGCGAACAACATTTCCCCGCTGATCGAACTCGATTTCTCCAATCCCAATTACGACGGCGGCAATGCGCCGTACGATGACGACGGTTTCAACGGCTACGCAAATTACTGCACCCAGGTGCTGGATCACTACGGCGACCAGATCCAGGCGGTCGAAATCTGGAACGAATACGACGTCACCACCTACACCGGCGGCCCGGCTCTGGCCGACCTGGCCGACACCTATCTCGGCATGCTCCAGGCGGCCTACCCCGCGATCAAGGCTTCGCATCCCAACGTGACCGTGGTGGGCGGCGGCACGCCCTGGCTCGACCTTCCGTTCTGGGAGGAGCTTTGCGCCGCCGGCGGACTCGACTACCTCGATGTCGCCTCGATTCATCCCTATCGCTACGACCAGCCTCCGGAGGGAATCCAGGACGAGATTTTCCAGCTGCGGAACATCATGAAGACTTACAACCATGGTGAGGAGAAACCCATCTGGGCGACCGAAGTCGGCTGGTATACCTCGGGCGACCAGTACAGTGTCACGCCGGCGCAGCAGGCGAACTATCTGGTGCGCGCCTATGCGCTGCTCATGGCGGCCGGCGTCGACCGCGTCTATTGGTACCTTTATCGCGACAATCCCGAGATCGACTACGGCTGTTCCCTCGGGCTCGTCCAGGAAGACGACAACCAGACGACCAAGCCCGCCTACAAGGCCATGGCCACGATGAGCTCGTTCCTCCAGGGTGCGCATTTTGTCCGCGCCGAGGGCGGCCTCGGCGGCCCGGCCTATTCCATTCTTTTCCAGCGCGACGACGGCACGGAGCTCCGTGTCATGTGGGCGACGACGCCGACCACGATCTACGCCGCCGGCGCTGTCAGTGAACAGGACCTCAACGGCAACTACCTGACGATGGACGGCTACCTTTACCTCAAGGGCTCGCCCTTGTTCGTCACCGGCCCGCTGAACGGCGGATTCCCCAATCAGTACGGCACGGTGCTGGCCAACTCGCTCGACGATTTTTCGGGCGGCCAGGGCAGCAACAGCTGGAGCTACGGCGTCTATCTCGGCGGCACGCTCTTCGCTCCGCTCGGCAGCTTTGCCCGTCCCACCGACCAGGCGGCTTATTGGGCCGACAACTTCACCGGCCTTTATCTGACCGGCGCCGACCAGACCACCTCCTTCACCGGACTCTTCGGCGCGACGCCGGTGGCTTCGGTCCGGCGCTGGACGAGCAATTATGACGGGAACGTCCAGATCTCCGGCAGCTTCAAGACCGAGCAGACCGGAGGCGACGGCGTCGGCGTCAAGGTCGTGGTCGACGGCAGGGTCCTGCAGCGCGTCCTGCTCGGCGGCGGAAATTCAAGCACGACTTGGAAGTTCAATCTGACAAGCACGGTGCACCAGGGCTCGACGATCGATTTCGCGGTCGATCCCGGTTCGAGCACCGATTATTCGTACGACGCGACGGCGGTCTCCGCCACGATTACGTCCAAGCCATAAGACCGGTCGGTTATTCAAGGGCGGCCGCCGCTGCGTTCAGTGCGCGGCCGCCTCATGTCCGGCGGGCGGCGCCAGTTGTTTCGCCTCGGCCATCTTTCTTTTAATGAAGGCGTTGAATTCCCTGCTGGTTTGGAAGGGCAGGCGCTCCTGGGAATGGCTGCGGTAATGCAACAGAAAAACCGCCTCCAGATAGTAGGTGAAACCGTGATAGAAATCGACCGTGCCGACGTGGAAATAGGAATGGGTCAGCTCATGCAGGATGAGACGGGCGATCACCACATTGGGCGCCGGCTGGCCGCTGTTGTATTTGAAAAAACTGTTGTCCAGCAGCCGGCTGTCCCGCGGTGGGACCAAGCCGACGACAAATCCGTCGGAGCGCTCCTGCGCCGCCATGTGGCAGGGAATCAGCAGGTCGCCCCAGGTGGTGCAGCGGACCCGGATGGGCAGGCGGCCGGAATCCGAAACAAACTCCATTCCCTGCTCGCTGAAGTCGATGCGTCCGGGCGGAAGGGTCGCCCTTTCCGGCGAGCTCAGGAACGCGTTGCAGAGCCAGACCGCTTCCGTCCATCGCTTGAGATCGGCATCGCGCTCGTCGGTTCTCGCCGGCAGGGCGGCCAGGTTTTTTTGCGTGATCGGCACGGAGGCGCAACCGGCACTGAGAAGCAGGGGAAAAAGGACGAGGAGGAGAGTGCGGCGAGGACGCTGAGGCATGGCCGTTGAAGAAGGCATCCCCCATACTGGGCCGCCGGGAGCGGGTTTTTAAATCCAAAAATATGGCGTCGCGGGAAGCGGCTTGACCTCGGCTCGAAACTATACACCGTATAGTTTTCATGAAAGTAACGGCCGATGAGATCCGGGCCGCGACGCTGAAAGCCCTCGACGCCGAGGGCGCGTCGTCCGTTTCCATGCGACGAATCGCCGCCCGAGTCGGGATCACGCCGATGGCGATCTATCATCATTTTCCCAGCCGCGCGGCGTTGCTCCAGTCGGTGGTGGACGGTGAATTCGCCGGGCTCGAGGCCGGCTTCCAGCGCGAGAAGCTGAGCGGCGATCTCGAGGCCGATCTGGCGCGCTTCGCCGGAGTTTATCTTCGCTATGCTTCCCGTCATCCCCGGATTTTCGATTACATGTTTGCCGAACCGCGGCGGGGTGCCCGGCGGTTTCCGGGGGATTTCCGGGCGGGCCGATCGCCGACGTTGAATCGCGTCGCCGAGATCATGGCTGCCGGCATGGAGTCCGGCGCCTTCCGCCGTGCCGATGTCTGGGAACTGGCGATGCATTTTTGGGCGCTGGTGCACGGCTACACCATGCTCCGCCGTGCGGGTCGCTTCCGCCTTTCCGAAAAATCGTTTCGTTCCCTGGTCCAACGCTCCGTTTCCTGTCTCATTCGTGGACTCCAAGCCGCTCCGCTTTCCGCTCCTCCTCGCCGCTAGCCTGCTCACCGCCGTCGCCTATTGGAATGGCACCGGTCTGCAGCCGCGCTGGCCGTTGACCTGGCTGGCGGCAATGCCGGTGCTGCTGGTGGCGCCGCGGGCGCCGGCCTGGACGGCCTTGGGCGCGGCGTTTTCCGCTTTTGCTCTCGGCGCGCTCAACACCTGGTCCTACCTGGCGTTGCTCCCCTTACCGGTGCATCTGGCCATGATTTTTCTGCCGTCGCTGGCCTTTGGCCTTGGCGTGCTTGCCCATCGCTTTTTTCTCCGGCGGCGACAGCTCTGGCCGGCGCTGCTGGCTCTGCCGGCGATTTGGACAAGTTATGTTTATCTCCTCTCGCTCTCATCGCCCCACGGAACATTCGGCGCGCTGGCCTATACGCAAGCCGACTGTCTCCCGATTCTTCAGCTGGCGGCCTTGGGCGGAATCTGGCCAATAGAATTTTTGCTCTTGTTCATCCCCACGGCGGTGGCGGTTGCGGTGGGCGCCGGCGTGCCACGGCGGGAAAAAATTCGGATGGAAGCGGCGGTGAGCGCGGTCGTGGGCGCCGCGCTGATCTACGGTTTTTTCCGCTTGGGCGCGCCGCCGGAAGGGCGGCCGATGTCGGTTGGCCTGATCGCATCGGACCAGCCGGAAAATCTACGTACGGCCGAGAGCCTTCCCCTCTTGCATCGTTATCTTGCACAGGTACCGGCGCTGGCCCAGGCGGGCGCGAGAATTGTTGTGCTGCCCGAGCATCTGGTGCGCATGGCGGACGGCGAAAACGCCGGCCCAGTGGACCTGCTGCTCGCCGACGCCGCCGTCGCGAACAAAACGGGCATCGTGGTCGGGCTCGATCATATCGCAGGCGCGGGGTCGGCTTGGAATGAAGCGCGATATTATCCGCCGGAAAAGGGGCCGGTGGCGACTTACACGAAACATCATCTGTTGCCCGGACTGGAAGGCGGTTTTCAGCCCGGGCGATCGCTGGTCGGCTTCAGCCAGGACGGCGTACGTTTCGGACTGGCGATCTGCAAGGACCTGGATTTTCGCGCTCCGGCGGCGGACTACGGACGCTTGAGGATAAACTGCCTGATCGTGCCGGCATTCGATTTTTCGGTGGACGCTTGGCTGCACAGCCGCATCGCCATGGTGCGCGGCGTGGAGTCAGGCTATCCGATCATTCGCGTTGCCAAGCTGGGCGCGCTGACGGTGAGTGACGATCGCGGACGCGTCCGGGCGGAAGTTCGCTCGGCCGCGGCGCCATTCGCCAGCCTCGTGGCTCCGATTCCGGGCCGTTCCGAACGGACGTTTTACGGACGATTCGGCGATTGGTTCGCCTGGCTGAGCGTGGCGGCGGCGTGCGCGCTGATCATACGGCTGATCCGGGCAAGCTTGGGCACGGCCGCGAGGTGAACGGTGACGCTGGAGCCGGCGAGACCGGCGGAGGGCAGGGGGATGGCGACCTCGGTGGAGCCGCCGGTGGCGCGGCAGCCCGGACCGTCATAGCGGCCATCGACCGTGAACCTGAGCGAAGATAATTTCTGCGTTGGGTCCGATGCGGTCAGGTCGAGGTTGCCACCAACCTGGGCGCGGACAATGAGCGTGCAGGGCGCGCCGGCGGCGATGGCGGGCAGGCCGCCCTTTTCCAGCCGGCCGGGTTCATAAAATACCGCTTCCACCAGATGATCGCCGGGGCTCTCCACCGCTTGCACCTCCACGGTGTTGACGAGCACGTGCCAGGGCGGGGAGCCGGCGGCCAGCGCCACGCTGGAAGGATCGACATCCGGCATGACGGCATAGGCATAACGGGCGTTTTGCGGATGCGGCCCGTGTTGTATCCATAAATTGAATACATCGCGCGTGATCTTGGCCGGAGTCACGCCTTCCTTGCGCAGCTCGGACCACGCGCCGGATTGCGGACCGCAGGTCAGGGTGGCGCTCGTCGGCGCAAGAAACAGGTAGCCGATGCGGTCATGATAAATCGCCTGGGTGGCGGGCAGGAGTTCCTGGCGGGCGGAGGCGGGGCGCCAGCTTCCGCCGGCAAGGATGCTTGCTTCGCCACGGAGGAGGCACTGGTTAACATCGGTGTAGGCGGGCTCGGGCGCGGCGGAGGAGATGCCAGCGCCGAGGCAGACGATGCCGTTGCGAAAACAGAACCAGGCTTTTTTCGCGGTGAGGTTTTCCTTGGCCAGGTCGAGCGCAGCCACGCCGACTTCCCCGTCGGAAGCGCCGCCGACAAAATCGCGGGGATTGTGCTCAAAACCGGCGCTTTTGCCGTAGGGCAGCGGGGCGGTTGTCTCATGCCAGGTGATGCCGGGAAGCTTGCGCCAATCCCAGACCGGTTGAATTTCGGCGTATTCCCCGCCGTCGATCGCGACGAGCATCACCCCATCGCAAAGATGATAACCTTTGTAATTCTCGGCGTTGACCGAGGTTTCAGTGCGAAGGATGCGGGAGGAATAGGTTTTGATTGAGGCGTACCACGTGCCGGGGCGGTGGACCATGAAGTCGGAGCGCCAGAAGCAGCGATTGCCGGTGGGCGCGCCGGCGGCGGTGTCGGGCAGCCGGCCGGTGGCGCGATCGCTGAAATTGTTAAGCGCCGGCGCGTGCGCCGGATCGAGCATGGCGAGGCGCGCACAGGTGCGGGCGAGATCGGCGGCCTTGCTCGCCGGGGCGTCGGGGCGGTCGAGCTGGCGCCCGCACGAGCTGAGATCCATGCGCTGGCCCCACACCACCCAGTCCTGGAAGTTGAGCGCAAACTGGGAAAGAATTCCCAGCTGTTCCGGGGTGAAGGCGAGGGCCGTGCCGCGGACGAGTTCACCGTACGGGACGCAGGTGTCGAGAAATCCCTGGCCGTAGTTGCCGGCATTGAGCTGGGGGCCGTGCTGGTGATAACTCCAGTCCGGCTGCACGCCTTCCTCGGAGGTGAGGCGGATCGTGCCGGTGATGAGGGCGAGTTCGTCGCGCATGAGCGCAAGATCGTCGGTGACGGCTCCCAGCACGAAAAGGTTGCCGGCCGTCCAGGCGAGATTGGTGCCGGTCATGCGATCGGTCCGGCTGCGGCGGACGCGATCGCAGGCAAGGGCGACATCGGCCGGCGGCAGGTCGTCGCGCATGAGGACAAGGAAGCGGCCCAGCTCCTGGGGGGCGGCGATGACGTTGTGCCACCAGTTGTCGCTCTGCGGGTCGCGCCGGAGCCAGAACTCGAGGCCGCGGGTGATCGTCGCTTTCAGGGCGGTGTCGCCGCGGAGCGGGCCGGCGCGAAAAGCGGTGGCAAGGGAGGTCAGGCGGGTGAGATGCTTTTGCGGCGGCCAGATGCTGCGGTCGCGCCGGTCATAAGGCACATCGGGCCAGCTGCCGTCGGCACGCTGTTCGGAAATGGCGCGGCGGACGGAGTTGACGGAAGGCGGCGAGCGGAGCAGCTGCTCGGCGAGGCGGGTCCGGACGGCGGCGGCGGTGGACGCGGGCGTATCGGTCATGACGGGCGGCTTGGAAGCGGCCGTTTCCACCGGTGCCGCAGCGGCCAGCCGGAGAGTGAAAAGCAGCAGCGTGAGAAGCGGCCAGCGTTTGCCTGATATCATAATATGTTTTTCCCCGAGTTCCTCCGGCCAGAATGACATTGCGGGAGGGAGATGGCAAACGAAGCTTGCCTGCGCTAGCGGAAAGTTTTGCTCCCGCCCGCCGGCGGGAGACGGCGCAATGGCGCCCGCCGGCAGCCTTTGTCATGAATGTCGTTACCCTGAAGTGCGTCCATCCGGAAGATTCTATCCCCCCGTCGCCGATTCGCCGATGGAACTGGCAAACCGCGGCGCCATGGATCGGATGGCTGCTTTTACTTGGAAGAAGGCTCGTCCTTGTCCTGCTGGCAGCTGCTGGGTGCGCCTTCTCCTCGGCGCAGGTCGTGAATTACCCGCAGGAGACGGGTTATGGCCGCTTGTGTGCACGCTGGCACTATCCTTTTACTATCAATGGCGCCACGATCACTGTCGGGCAGGCAGAGGGAAACTTGAACGGCGCCTATCTTCCCGACGTCGTCAATCCGGATTTCACGCACGTAATTTTTCAGGTCATGGACGGCGATTCGCCGGTGTCGGGTCACGCGACTGATGTCGGCACGTTGCTTTACGGCGTTCCGCTTTCCCTCAGTCCGGCCGTCCCCGAGGTGAAGCTTTACAAGGCCGACTTGAGCCTGAACAGCGGATTTTTGGTTTCACCGACCGGCCTCAACTGGCTCGATCCGGCCGGGCCGGTGGACCTCGGAGTCGATATTCTCAATAACAGTTGGGTGATCAACACGGGTGTAGCGCCGGTCGCCACCCAGCTGTTACGCCGGGCGGACTGGATGGCCGATGCTTACGACATCGTCGTGGTCGCGGGGGTTTCGAACGACTCCACGGCGCCGATTTCGCAATTGTTCAGCAGCATGTATAATGACATCACGGTCGGCTTGTCGGACGGGCAGTGCAGCCGTGGCCCGACGGTATTTTTGGAAACCGACGGCGTCACCGCCGGCCGCTGCAAGCCCGACATCGTGGCGCCGCTGCCGGTCGGGAGCTCAGCCACACCGGTCATCTCTTCCTACGCGGCAATGTTATTGGACGAAGTTCACCTGCGCACCGCCGCCGGCCAGACCGCTTTCGCCAACGGAATCAAGCCTGTCGTGATCAAGTCCATCTTGCAGACCGGAGCCAACAAGCTGCCGGGATGGGCCAAGGGCGATCCGACCACGACGGCCGACGACGAAACGTCTCCGCTGGACTGGCAGCAGGGCGCCGGCCAGGTGGACATCGATCACTCCGAGCTGATCCTTTCGACCGGCGCCCAGCCTCCCGGCTGGGTCAATTGGCTGGGCTGGACCTATGAGCCGAGCATCGCGCCGGGCGATTCACGCCTGTACTATTTCATCCTCAATCAGGACACGGCCCGGCGTTTTGCCGCCACGCTCAACTGGCATCGCAAAATCAGCAGCACGGGCATCGCCCAGACGATCGACCACGCCGTGCTGGCGCATCTCCAGCTGGAATTTTACACCTTCGCCGACGGCGCCTTTACCCTCTTGCAGGCCAGCCGGAGCCCGATTGACAACCTCCAGCACATCGCATTGCCGACGCTGGCCAACGGCCTTTATATTCTGCGGGTGGTCAACGTCGGCGACCAGCCAACCGACTATGGCTTCAGTTGGGGCTGCCTGCCGGCGATAGAAAGCGACATCGGCCCGTGAACCGGCGCGCCGGGCGGCTCCAAAAGAGCTTGCCCTTGCCGCCGCGGCGGTTTTGTTCCGCTGTTCACGCTCAGGCCAACATAGCTCAGCTGGTAGAGCAACGCTTTCGTAAAGCGTGGGTCGTCGGTTCAAATCCGACTGTTGGCTCCAGCGTCGCGGGCGGGAGGGCTCAGTTGGATGAGATCCGGTCGTCCGGCAGATTGCCCTGGAGCTTGCGGCGCAGCTTGATCGCATCGATTTCGGCGCGCACCTGGGCGCCAAAAAGCTCGAGGCGGCGATGAATGTCGAGCGTCTCCAGCAGGGTCTGCTTGAAGGCCGGATCGGGGCAGAGGCTGAAGGCGGCGAGATCGACGAAGGTTTCCGGATCGTCGACCGTTTTCAGAAAATCGGTGAAGTCGCGCGGCGCCGGCGCACCGAACTTGTGCTTGAGCGCGATCAGGCGGGCGAGGGTGGCGCGGAGCCGCCGGTTTTCGCCCGCCGCCGCCCCCGGTGTGCTGTTCAGCAGGCGGAGATGAACGAAGCGGTATGGTTCCTCCCGGACCACCGCCAGCAGCTCGACGCGCGCCAGGCCCTGCAAGAGCAGGTTGGACGTGCCATCATCATTTTCCTGGCAGGCGCGAACGATCCCGACCGTGGCGATGCGGTGGGCCGGCTCAAACTCGGCGGATCCGGCGCGGCGCGGATCGAGACGGGCCACGGCGAAGAGGCGGTGCGAACCGAGCACGTCGCGGAGCATCTGCCGGTAGCGCGGCTCGAAAATGCGCAGCGGGAGCAGCGCCTGCGGAAAAAACACCGTGTGGGGCAGCGTCATGGCCGGCACTTCGGCGGGCAGATGGATTTCCAGATCCATGCGCGCAACGTACGGCAGCGAAGCGCGCCGTCAAATGGCCGGAGCCGGCGGCCTGCCAAAGCGATTGTTCGATTTTGCCGGTTTGTATTCTGCATCACCAAGCACCCTGATTCTTCGGCGCCTACTGTGTCAGCCTGCGGCGCGGGATTGAGGCCAGGTGTGACACAGTGTGACAAGGTGGCGTGATTTTGGCGGCCGCCCAAGCGAGCCGATCAGCCGATTAAACTTTCTAGTTGCTCAAAACGAGTGGCTTATGAATTAACAGCCGGGTAGGGCACATGCATTGCTTAAAGAACGGCATGAGCCGCATTCTAGGTATTGATTTAGGCACCACCAACTCCTGCATGGCCGTGATGGAGGGAGGAGAGCCGGTGGTGATCGCCAACGCGGAGGGAGCGCGGACCACCCCATCGGTCGTGGCTTTTACCAAGACGGGCGAACGCCTCGTCGGCCAGGCCGCCAAACGCCAAGCCGTCACCAATCCGCAAAACACCGTTTTTTCCGCCAAGCGCCTCATCGGACGAAAATTCACCGAAGTGCGCGAAGAGGCGAAACATTTTCCGTTCAAGGTCGTGGAGGGCAAGAACGGCGACGCTTACATCGAGGTGAAGGTCGGCGACAAGGTCGAGCAATTCGCTCCCCAGCAGATCTCCGCCTTCGTCCTCGCCAAGATGAAGGCCGACGCCGAGGCCTACCTCGGTGAGAAAATCACCCAGGCCGTCATCACCGTTCCCGCCTACTTCAACGACTCGCAACGTCAGGCGACCAAGGACGCCGGCAAGATCGCCGGTCTCGAGGTGCTCCGCATCATCAACGAGCCCACCGCCGCCTCGCTCGCCTACGGTCTCGACAAGAAGAAGGACGAAAAAATCTCCGTCTTCGACCTCGGTGGCGGCACCTTCGACGTTTCCGTGCTCGAAATCGGCGACGGCGTCTTCGAGGTCAAGGCCACCAATGGCGACACCCACCTCGGCGGCGACAACTGGGACGATGCCATCATCACCTGGCTCGTCGAGAATTTCAAAAAGGAGAACGGCATTGACCTGCGCAAGGATCCGATGGCGCTCCAGCGCCTGAAGGAAGAGGCCGAGAAGGCCAAGATCGCCCTTTCGTCCACCCAGTCGGTCGACATCAACCTGCCGTTCATCACCGCGGACGCGAGCGGGCCGAAGCATCTCAACGTCCAGCTCACCCGGGCGAAGATGGAGCAGATTTGCGATTCGCTTTTTGAGCGCTGCATCCAGCCGTTCAAGAACTGCCTGAAGGATGCCAACCTCACCTCCGCGCAGATCGACGAGCTCGTGCTCGTCGGCGGCATGACCCGCATGCCCAAGGTCGTCGACATCGCGAAGAACCTCGGCGGCAAGCCGCCGCACCAGGGCGTCAACCCCGACGAAGTCGTGGCCGTGGGCGCCGCCATTCAGGGCGGCGTGCTCAAGGGCGAGGTCCGCGACGTCCTCCTGC
>DASRHD010000352.1:0-6495 GCA_035650695.1 Opitutaceae bacterium | reverse complement strand
CCATCTCAATTCGGCCAAAGGAATTTTTTTCCAGCGTGTAGGCCACCGCCTTGGCATAAGTCGTCCCGTCCACGATGGTGGCGACAGCCGGCGGCGGCGCGCCTGCATGGCGGCGGACCTCCCGGCGGTTGAAGGCATTGAGACCGAGTTCGGCGGCTAGGCGCAGGACGATGAGGGCGGCGGTGACGAGAAGAACCATGCTTTCAATTCAACCGGTTTTTCGCCCGGGCCAACTGAAATCCTGGGTACATCTCCCCGGACCGGCGGCCGGCGTCGCACTTTTGATTGAAAAGCCCGCCAGCCAGCCCAAACTTGTTCCCATGGAAGCAAAGGAAGCCAAGGAGTCCAAGTTAAGCTTCGAAACCGCCCTCGCCGGACTCGAAGCCATCGTTGAGTCAATGGAATCCGGCGATGTGCCGCTGGCCGACCTGCTGGCCAAGTTTGAGGAGGGCAACAAGCTGCTCAAAATTTGCGAAGGCCGGTTGAAGGACGCGGAGATGAAGATTGAACAGCTGAAGAAGCAGAATGGCGGGGCCGTTTTTGCCAAGTTCGAGCCCGAGCGCGGCGAAACCTGAATTGCTTCCGTCGCCGATTCGCCCACGATCGTTTCTTTTCCATGAGCGACTCCTCTTCCCGTCTGCTCGAAGGCATCCGCGGTCCCGCCGATGTCAAAGCCCTCCCGGCCGATCAGCTCCCACGCCTGGCCCAGGAAATTCGCGACGAAATCATCGCGGTGACGTCGCACCATGGCGGTCACGTCGGCCCCAACCTCGGCGTGGTCGAGTTGACCATTGCGCTGCACCGGGTCTTTTCCACGCCGGAGGACCAGATTTTGTTCGACGTCTCGCACCAGGGTTACGTCCACAAGCTCCTTACCGGCCGCAACAACGGCTTTTTCGAAAAGCTGCGCCAGACTGGCGGCGCCAGCGGTTTTCTTTCCCGTTCTGAAAGCGAGCACGACGCCTATGGCGCGGGCCACGCCGGTACCGCTCTCAGCGCGGCGCTCGGTCTCGCCGCCGCCCGCGATCGCCGCGGCACGCACGAGCACGTCGTCGCGGTCTGCGGCGACGCCGCCTTCACCTGCGGCATCACCCTCGAAGCGCTCAACAATGTCACCAGCACGACCAAGCGCCTCATCGTCATCCTCAACGACAACGAATGGTCCATTGCCAAGAATGTCGGCGCCATTCCCCGCTACCTCAACCAGCTCTCGACCAGCCCCACTTACAACAAGGTCCATGCCGATCTCGAGGCCTTCTTCACCAGCTTTCCCGTCGGCGTGAAAATGAACCGCATCTACCAGCGCTGGAAGCTCGAGACCAAGGATTTCTTTGTCGGCTCCTCCCTTTTCGAGAAATTCGGCCTGCGCTATCTCGGCCCGATCGACGGGCACAACATCGATCGCCTCGTCCGCAATCTCGAGTTCGCTGCCCATTGCGAGCAACCCGTGCTCCTCCACGTTCTGACCAAAAAGGGCCTGGGACTCGAGGCCGCGCGACAGCATCCGGAAAAATTCCACGGCCTCGGGCCGTTCGATCCGGTCAGCGGCGAAAGCAAAAAGCCCGCGGCCGGCGCTCCGCCCAATTATCAGGATGTTTTCGGCCAGGCGCTCACGCGCTTTGCCAAAGCCAACCCGTCCATCGTCGGCATCACTGCCGCCATGCCACCCGGCACCGGCCTGAACCATCTCGCCGCCGCCTGCCCCAAACAATTCTTCGACGTCGGCATCGCCGAGGAGCACGCCGTGCTTTTCGCCGCCGGCATGGCGCTGAAAAATTTCCGGCCGGTCGTCGCCATCTATTCCACCTTTCTCCAGCGCGCCTACGATCCGATCATCCACGACGTCGCGCTGCAAAACCTGCCCGTGGTCTTCTGCCTCGACCGCGCCGGACTTTCGCCCAACGACGGTCCGACCCACCACGGTCTTTTTGATCTCGCTTATGCGCGCTGCGTGCCCAACTGCGTCCTGATGCAGCCGAAGGACGAAGACGAGCTGGTCGATATGCTCCACACCTCGCTCCAGCTCCCCTCACCCACCTTCATCCGCTACCCGCGCGGCGCCGGCACCGGCGTGACGATCAAGGAAAATCCCGCCGTCCTGCCAGTCGGCCAGGCGGAAGTCCTCCGCCAGGGCTCCAACATCATGATCTGGGCGCTCGGATCCATGGTTCAGGATGCGCTCAAGCTCGCCGCTCGCCTCGCCGAGGAAAATCTCAGTGCCGGCGTGGTCAATGCCCGTTTTGTCAAGCCGCTCGACCGCAATCTCCTGCTCAGCCAGGCCGCGGTCGTGCCCCTGCTCGTGACCATGGAAGACCACGTTCTCTCCGGCGGATTCGGCAGCGCCGTGCTCGAGACCCTGCAGGAGGCGGAATGCCCCGCCGCGGTCGAACGCATCGGCTGGCCGGACAAGTTTATCGAACACGGCACCAGCGTGGAAAACCTCCGCGCCGCGCACGGCCTTGCGCCGGACGACATCTACCGCCGCGTGCTCGACCGCTGGCGCCATCTCAGCCACGAACGCGTCTCCGCCGACGTGTAAGCTCTTGTAGGCCGGTCGAGGCCGGCCAGCTGGTGCGGGCGGAGGGAATCGAACCCTCCTGTTTTTCTGCCATTATCATTCTTATTTTGGCATCAACAATACCAGATGGTGGCTTTTTGGTGGCCTATTTTCTCATTTGCCTGATGGAAAGTCGCGTACGCCGGCCGGCCTAGTGGTGCGCAGGTTGTGGTTGTGGTTCTTATGCGTCTATTCCAGCAATGAGGAGTCGGCCGGCACGCTCCTTCGCACTTGGGCAAGATCCGCCAAACGCTCTAAGTCACGATGATCCTTCCAAAAGTCGAATTTTCCAGGTGAAGGTCGGAAGCACTAAGTGAACGGCAAACCATTAACTGGAATGTTAACTTCAGCAGAAGTTAACCTAAATTTTTGTTCACCGCTCATGGCGATGCCCAGGCATCTCGCGGAACCTCAGATACCGCCGGTACGCAGAAGGACCCGCTCCGCGAATGGCTCAGAAATGCCGCCAGCTAGCCCTTTATTCCAATCGCGCATATAAATTCCGTCATCGTACGGCCCAAATAAGTCATCGCAGTGAGGTTATTCAATAACGCGCGCCCCTCGCGGACTAAAATTTCCAAAAATGGAAAAATCATAGCCGAACAATTGTAAGTTATTTACTATAAATGTGAAACATCACACCCGCCTTTGCTTTCGATCTCAGGCCCTTCCAAGCGCTGCGACGGTACACGACGGCATGCGACGGCATTTTTTTTCATACCGTCGTGGTGATTTTCACTCGTGAATTGATGTGGCGCGACGATACGACGGCATTTTCTTAATATACGGCATATGGCACACCATACGTACATATGCACGCATACGCGCGCACACGTGAAAAAACCCGAAAATGCCGTAATGCCATCGCACAGCATTCAAGACTTTATTTATTAACGCCTTAAGTGCTATGGGCATTCTCACGCCATGCCGTAATTACCGTCGTGGCGACCTGTGGGGAGCAAAAACTGCGACAAAATAGCCCTTCAAAGGCCTATTGGCGGGATTAAATTCAGCATTTTTAACTCGTCCAACACGCAAAATGCGCCGGGGGCGCGTGCAGCCACGGAGGCTATCGCCGCCGCGCATGTAGAGCTCGGTAAACGTCAAGAAGGAGCTGAAAAGCGACTCGGCCTTTTCCCCTTTTACTTCGGCTGCGGCTTTGACGCGGAGCGATCGGTCGTGCTGAATCACTTTCCTCTGCATGAATGACGCCCCAGCCCTTGCGCCCTTGCCGTATCATCGCCAGATCAGAGATTATCTGAAGGAGCGGGAACAAGAGTTGTGGAATTGGTTCGCCTCAGCCCGCGCCAAGGAAGACTACGCGGAGGCGCTCCGCCTCAGCCTTCTTAAATCCACCTATCGGCTCGCAGCCACGGATCATCCGGAGCTATATTCACATGTCGCAGCTGCTTGCCAGGGCCTGCAACTGGATGTGCCGGTTACCCTGTATCAAGCCCAGGTCGCTTCCGCTCAAGCCAACGCGGCCATTTATTTCCTGCCTCACGAGGCGCATATCGTTTTGAGCGGTCCAATCAGCACGTTGTTAAACTCCACTGAGTTGACGGCGGTATTTGGGCACGAATTGGCCCATTTCTTTTTATGGCAGGCAGAAAATGAAGATTTTCTGATCGCTGATCGAATTCTTCAGGCTGTTGGCAATGATGCCAGAGCCCAGCCAACTCATCTCGAAACAGCTCGGCGCTACCGGTTATACACCGAAATTTTTGCCGACCGCGGAGCGATGCATGCGACCAAAGACCTTCCCGCGGTGGTTGCTTCACTGGTTAAAACCTCCACCGGATTGACTACGGTTAGCGGAGAGAGCTACCTCGCGCAGACGGCGGAAATTTTTTCAAAATCAGCGGTCAAAACCGCCGAACTTTCCCATCCTGAGGCCTTCATCCGCGCACAAGCACTTTCACTTTGGGCTACGCAGACAGAGGAGGTAGACGGGATGATTGCCGCCATAATCGCAGGCAAACCCTCGCTCGATGAATTGGATCTCGCAAGCCAGCATGAAATATCGCGCCTTTCCCAGCGTTTTCTCTCGCAACTGCTACGTCCGCGATGGTTTCGCAGTGAGCCCGTGCTCGCGCACGCGCGGCTTTATTTTCCCGACTTTTCCCCCGCAGAAGCGGAAGACCTCACGCTCATTGATGCGCTAAAAAATACAGGCACGTTGCTACAGGACTATTTTTCCTACCTGCTGCTCGATTTCGTGCACATTGATCGCGACTTGGAGGACCTGCCCTTGGCCGCTTCCCTGCAGTGGGCTGAATGCCTTGGCGTTGCGCCACATTTTGAAAAGCTCGCCGTCAAGGAGCTCGGCCTCAAAGCCCGCGACCTTTCAAAATTAAAGCCCCGGATAGCCGAACTCCTGACTTCGGCAGAAAAAATCACATGACTATCCCGGCCGAAGAATCGCCTTTTTTCAGGTTACTGCGCCAGGGCGTTCAAAGCGGCGGCTTTGAAACCGATGATGCCATCGGCATCTTACTGCCGCTCTTCCGGCAGGTGGTATCGGCCCATGAACGCGGACTGGTGGCGCCATTGCGCGGGACGGACGCCTTTCAATTAAATGAAGAAGGAAAATTTATCTTCGACGAAGCTCAACTAGCACCGCCAGAACGGAATCTTGCCAAGGTCGAGCAGATGGTTCGTTCGCGCAGCCATGCCGTTCAGATTGTAGGTGAGTCCAGTCAGACAACTGACCTAGCCGAAGGCCAACATTCAGTTTCTCGCTCGGATATCGGAAATCCTGAAGAGGTCCCCACCAAGCCGGTTTTTCTTCCTGGATATCAGGGATGGGAACATGCCGTCGGGCATCATGATCCCGTGACCGATATTTTCTCTCTTGGTCTCTTGCTTGCCAGTTTCGCCTGTGGCCTCGATTTTACCGATCGCAATGATCTCGAATTATTTGTCGGTCATCGTGACAATCTTTTCGCTGTAAACGCGCGGCTGCATCCGGTTCTGGCCAATGTCATCGTGCAGATGACCGAACTGGACCGCCATCGGCGAGCGCAAGACTTGGGCCAGTTGGTGCGGTGGCTGGAAAACTACCGCGACCAACCGGTCGATCTCGATCTTTCGCAAATTCAGGCAGGCGGATCGGT
This sequence comes from Opitutaceae bacterium, assembly GCA_035650695.1. Taxonomy (GTDB): domain Bacteria; phylum Verrucomicrobiota; class Verrucomicrobiia; order Opitutales; family Opitutaceae; genus DASRHD01. The sequence continues at coordinate 822 of DASRHD010000352.1, read as the reverse complement.
TGATCGGCGCAAATTGATCCATACCCACTTGCGCGACCGGTTGTTTGAAATATCCCGGCGCAACCGGCTGATCTATTTCAAATCGAACCTGCAAACTCTCAACCTCACGATCGCGTCGGTGCCGTTGGTGATGGACGTGCGCAACATCCGGCTTGAGCAGCTGTTTGTCTGGCATCCACAGCTCGCATCCGCCATTTCGAGCGGCGAATCGTTGGCCCTCGGCAAGTATCTGCGCCTTGAAGACGCTCCCTACATTCCCGGCGTGCTCGATAAGATCATCGCCGAGGCTCGGCGGGATCGTGCGGAGTATGGTTTTGCCCAACTCCGCCTCGTCCTTTGTTTTCTGCGCTGGCATAACCTCAAGGACACTCCGCAGGAACGCATTCACTCGCCCTTGCTCCTTCTACCGGTCGAGCTCAGCAAGCGAAAGGGGGTTCGCGACCAGTATGTACTGGCTCCTACCTCGACCGAAGCTGAGGTAAATCCGGCCCTCCGACACCATCTTAAGACTCTGTATGGAATAAATCTGCCGGAGTCTATCGACCTTCAGGAGACTTCACTTGATTCGCTGTACGATACGCTGCAAACGCAGATCCGGTCCTCCGAGCCGAGCGTAACCCTGGAGAAGGTCGACCGGCCGAAAATTGAATTGATTCACGCCCGCGCGCGGCAACGCCTCGATCAATGGAAACAACGCCAACGGTTGCGGCCGGCGCCCAAGGCTAGCGCCTCCGTCGAATACAGTTACGACCGCGAGAACTATCGTCCGCGCGGATTGCAGCTCTTCCTCCACAAGATTCGACCGGCACCCTTCCCCCTAGC
>DASRHD010000351.1:0-5250 GCA_035650695.1 Opitutaceae bacterium | reverse complement strand
CATCAGCGATTGGAAGACGCCCGACGACATCCTCAACGATCGCGCGCTCATGGGTGAAGGCTGCATTCCGCTCCGGCAAATCCGCCGCTGGGCCGAGACGGCAGGATTTGACGGTTTCATCGAAGTGGAAATTTTTTCCCGACGCCACTGGGCCCGCGACCAGAAGACGTTCGTCAAGGAAATCAAATCCACCTATCTTCAATATGTCTAAGCGGCGCGATTTTTTATGAGGCAGCATTCGATTGGCATCATCATGAACGGCGTCACCGGGCGCATGGGCACCAACCAGCACCTGATCCGTTCGATCCTCGCCATTCGTCAGCAGGGAGGCGTCCGCCTCGCCAACGGCGACACCCTCCTGCCCGTTCCGCTCCTGGTCGGCCGCAATCTGGAAAAACTCAAGACCCTCGCGGCGGCCCATGGCGCCGCCGGGTTCACCACCGATCTCGCCGCCGCGCTGGCGGATCCGGCCAACAAAATTTATTTCGATTCGCAAACCACCGATCGCCGCGCCGAGGGCGTGCGCCAGGCCATCCGCGCCGGCAAGGCGGTCTATTGCGAAAAGCCCATCGCTCTCGACGCCGCCACCGCCTTCGCGCTGGCCGAGGAATGCCGCGCCGCCGGCCTGAAAAACGGCGTGGTCCAGGACAAGCTCTGGCTGCCCGGCCTGATCAAGCTCAGGATGCTCATCGACTCCGGCTTCTTCGGCCGGATTCTTTCCGTGCGCGGCGAGTTCGGTTATTGGGTTTTTGAGGGTGATCTCCAACCGGCGCAGCGCCCCTCCTGGAACTACCGCAAGGAGGACGGCGGCGGGATCATCGCCGACATGCTCTGCCACTGGCGTTACGTCATCGACAACCTTTTCGGCCAGGTGAAGAGCGTTTCCTGCCTCGGCGCCACCCATCTTCCGCAGCGCTGGGACGAACAGGGCCGCCCCTACCGCTGCACCGCAGAGGACTCCGCCTACGCCACCTTCATCACCGACCGGGACATCATCGTCCATTTCAACAGCTCATGGGACGTGCGCGTGCGCCGCGACGACCTGCTGACCATCCAGGTCGACGGCACCAAGGGCTCGGCCGTGGCCGGATTGCGCGAGTGCTGGACCCAAAGCCTCGAGACCACGCCGCGTCCGGTCTGGAATCCGGACATCGCGCAACCGATCAATTTCTTCGAAGGCTGGCAGAAGGTCCCGGAAGACGCCCCCTTCGACAATGCCTTCAAGGTCCAATGGGAGCTCTTTTTGAAGCACGTCGTCTCCGACGAGCCGTTCCCCTGGTCGCTCCACGAGGGCGCCAAGGGCGTCCAGCTCGCCGAAAAGGCCCACGAATCGTGGGCCCGGCGCGCCTGGGTCGATCTATAGGCCGCCGGGCGCGCGGCCCGGCGGGTCAGTTGGGAATGTCCGGCTCGACCACCTTTGCCAGCTGGGCGAGCGATTCCTGCCATCCGAGGTAGCAGGCCTCGGCCGGGATCACCGCCGGCACGCCTTCCTGCACGATGTTCAGCTCGGTGCCGCAGAACACCTTCTTCAGCGTCACCGTCACCTGAAGTTCGCCCGGCAGGTTGGGATCGTCAAATGTATCCGTATAACGAATACGTTCGGCCGGCACCAATTCGAGGTATTTGCCGCCGAAGGAATGGCCCTTGCCGGTGGTGAAGTTGGTGAATGACATTTTGAAGCTGCCGCCGACCCGGCCCTCGAACTGGTGGACCTTGCAGGTGAAGCCATAGGGCGGCAGCCACTTGGCCATGGCATCGGCGTCGAGAAACGCGCGATAAACCTTTTCGGGCGCCGAACGAAGGACACGGTGAAGACGGATGGTATGGGTGGACATGGCTATCTTTCTTTTTTTGGAGGGTGATGATGGTTCTGGTGGAGTGGATTCAAAAGATGCAACGAACGGATCCGGCACAAACGGACAAGGGACGGCTTTTTTCGCAAAAAATCTTTTCCGACCCCCAAAGATCGCCGCCTGGCCTCAATGGAAATCGTGGCTGGCCTGGGCGGGCAGGCCGAGGCTGGGCATGGCGGCGATCTTCTCCGCCATCACATGGATCACGCCTTCCTCATTCTGCAGGCGGCCGGTGATGACCAGCGCCGGCTCGAGGTTGATGACGACGCGCGCCTTCTCGAACAGCGCCGGCCGCACGATGGCGTTGGCCAGGCCGGTCTCGTCCTCGACCGTGATGAAACAAAATCCCTTGGCCGTGCCCGGCCGTTGCCGGCAGATGACCGATCCTCCAATCTTCACCCGCGTGCCCGGTTTTATTTCCGCCAGCGCGCCGGCCGGCGTCACATCCGGCAGGCGATCGCGAAGCAATTTCATCGGATGCGCGCCGGTGGTCAGCTCGGTGTGGACATAGTCCGCCTGCAGACGCTCAAGATAATTCATCCGTTCCAACGGCGACAATGCTGCCTCCTCTCCGCCCGCCGCCTGCCGGAAAAGGTCGTCGGTCGGGCTGGCCGATTCGACCTGCCAGAGCGCGGCCCGCCGGTGCCCGGCCAGCGCATTCAACGCGCCCGAGCCGGAGAGCGCCCGTCGCTCCGCCGCGGAAAATTCCGTCCGGCGCAAGAAATCCGCCAGTGAAGCGAAAGGCTGCCCGTTGCGGACCGCCAGCATCTTCCGCACCGCCTCAGCCCGCACCCCCTTGATCGAAGTCAGTCCAAGGCGGATCGTGTCGTCGCTTTCCACCCGACATTTTTCCTCCGAAAGCACGACGCAGGCCGGCAGGGTCCGGATCCCGTGCCGCCGCGCGTCCTGCACCAGCGTGGCCGGACTGTAGAAACCCATCGGCTGGTTGTTGAGCAGCGCGGCGAAAAATGCCGCCGGCCGGTGGACCTTCATCCACGCCGTGGCATAGGCGAGGAGGGCGAACGAAATCGCATGGCTTTCCGGAAAACCGTAGAGCGCGAAGGAGGCGAGCGAGTTGAGGATCGAGTCCACCGCGGCGTCGGTCACGCCGTTTTTCTTCAGCGCCCCGCCCAGCCGGTCTTTCATCCGGTTCATCCGCTCCGGGGAGCGGGTGAAGCCGATGGCGCGGCGCAGTTCGTCCGCCTCCGCCGCGGTGAAACCGCCCAGCTCCATCGCCAGCCGGAGCATCTGCTCCTGGAACAGCACCACCCCGAGCGTGCGCTCCAGGACCGGCCGGGCGCGCTCGTCGAAATAAGTCACCGGCTCCCGCCCCATCCGGCGCGCGATGTAGGGATTGACCGCGTTGCCCTGGATCGGGCCGGGGCGGATGATCGCCACCTCGACCGCCACGTCGTAAAAGGTCTCCGGCTTCAGCCGTGGCAGGGTGCTCATCTGGGCCCGCGACTCGATCTGGAAAACGCCGATCGTGTCGGCCTCCTGCATCAGCTTGAACGTCGCGGCGTCGTCTTTCGGCAGCCGCGCCAGGTCGACCGGCTGGCCGCGCTGGGCGCAGATTTCCAATGTGTCCTGCATCACCGCCATGATCCCGAGGCCGAGCAGGTCGACCTTGATGATGCCCATGTCCTCGCAATCGCTTTTGTCCCATTGCAGGACCGAGCGGTTTTCCATCCGGGCGTTTTCCAGCGGAACGAACTGCGAAAGGTTGCCCGCGCTCAGGACCATGCCGCCGGAATGCTGGCTGAGGTGCCGCGGCAGCCCGTAGACCTGCTGGCAGGTGGCGAGCAGCATGGGCAGGCGCGGATGATCGGCTTGGACGCCGGCCATCTTCAGCTGCTCCTTCAGCTCGAGCGTGTGCGGATAATCGCCGCCGTGAAACAGGCTGCTGAAGCGGTCGAGCACGTCGTCGGGGAAACCGAAAACCTTGCAGACCTCGCGCATGGTGTTGCGGCCGCGGTAGGTGATGACGTTGGCCGTCATGGCCGCGCCCAACCGGCCGTAGCGCCGGTACACTTCCTGGATCACCGCCTCCCGCGGATCGCCGCTGGGAAAATCCAGGTCAATGTCCGGCCAGTCGGTCCGGCCTTCGCTCAGGAAGCGCTCGAAGAGCAGCTTGCTGTCGATCGGGTCCACCGCCGTGATGCCGAGGGCGTAGCAGACGACGCTGTTGGCGGCGCTGCCCCTCCCCTGGACGAGGATGCCGCGCTCGCGCGCAAAGGCGCAGATGTCCCAGACGATGAGAAAATAGCCACTGAACCCGAGCCGGCTGATCAGGGCCAGCTCGCGCTCGATCTGCCGGCGCACGTCGCCGACCACGCTGCCGTAGCGCTGCTGCGCGCCGAAATAAACCATCTTGCGCAAAAACGAATCCTGCGACTCGCCCTGCGGCGTGCGGTAATCGGGAAACCGGTAGCCGAGGTCGGTGAGGGTGAACTGCAGGCGCTCGGCCAGCCGCCCGGTGTTGGCGACCGCCTCCGGCAGGTCGGCGAAAAGCGCGGCCATCTCGCGGTGCGGCTTGAGGTGGCGTTCGCTATTGGCCGAAAGTTTTTTGCCGGCGGCGTCGAGCGTGGTGCGCTCGCGCAGGCAGGTGAACACGTCCGCCACCTGGCGGGCGGCCGGCGTGCCGTAGAGGACGCCGTTGGTCGCGAGCAGCGGCAGGCCCACCGCCCGGGCCCAATCGACGATGAAATCATCCTCGTCCGGCAGGAGGTGACGCTGCACCTCGGCGTAGAGATTTTCGCGGCCGAAGGCGCGCAGCAGTTTCCGGCCCGCCTCGTCCGCCGCCGCGGCGCCGGCCGTGCGCCAGGCCCGCCGCACCGGGCCGTCTTCATCGCCGGTGAGCGCGACAAGCCCGTCGTTGTCGCCGGCCAGTTCGTCCCAGGTCACTCGGCCCTCCCCTTTCGGTGCGCGCAGGTGGGCGGCGGTGAGGAGCGAACAAAGCCGCCGGTAGCCGGCCTGCGAAGCCACCAGCACCGGCACGATGGCGCCGTCCTCCATCGTCAGCTCGCAGCCGACCAGCGCGCGCACGCCGGCCTCCTGTGCCTTCATGTGAAACCGCACCGCGCCGTAAACCCCGTCGCGATCGCAAAGCGCGACCGCCGGCAGGCCGCAGTGCCCGGCCGTGTCGGCCAGCGCCTCCGGAAAAGATCCGCCGCGCAAAAACGAGAACGCGCTGCGCGCATGCAGTTCCACATAGACCATCAGTCCAGCACTCCTTCCACCTGCCAGCCGTCGGCGGTGCGGGCCAGCTGATAAATCGCGCCGGTCGGCAGCTCGACCTGCCAGGTCTCGACCGCCCACCCGCCCGGCTTCCACCATTCGCCGTCCCGGCGCCACGGGCCAAGCGCGGCGCAAATTTCGCCGGCAAGCGCGCCCGCCA
>DASRHD010000350.1:0-10616 GCA_035650695.1 Opitutaceae bacterium | reverse complement strand
CGGCAATCCGCTGGCCATGGCCGCGGGCATCGCCGCCCTCAAATTGCTCGAGGATGAGGACCCCTACGCCCGGCTTGGCGCGATGGGTCTGCAAATCCGAACCGCCTTGCTCGCCGCGGCGAAGGAGAAGGGTTTGCCACTCCAGGTGCCACAGGTCGGATCGATGTTTTCGATTTTTTTCAATCCCAAGCCGGTGCGGGACTATGCCTCGGCGCTGAAAAGCGACGCCAAGCTTTATGCCAAGTTTTTCCATGCCTGCCTCGATCAGCGGGTTTACCTTCCGCCCAGCGCCTACGAGACCGCCTTCCTTAGCACCGCCCATGAAGGGGCGGCCATTGACCGGGCCTGCGAAGTGATGACCAAGGCGATACGGGAGCTTTGACGGATCGGCGGCGACCGGCTGCCGCGCTGAAAGGCGAAGGGAGGATAAGCTGGCCGGTGTTATGCCGTTCCATTTTCACCATGAATCGCCGAAATTTCCTCCAGCTGGGCGGTTGCTGTGCTGCGCTGGCCGTGTGGCAACGCGCAATCGCCGAAATTCCCGCCGGCCTCCCCGCACCCACCTCCGGTCCGCCGACGCCGCCCCAGGCCTCTGCGCCGCCCCTGACCCGCCCGGAAGCACGCGTGGCTTTCGCGGAAAAATGGGCAAAGCGTTTCTTTGACGTGCTCGACGCCAAGCTGGATGAAGCGACCCGCACCCAGGTCATGCAGGCCAATGGCCGCGCCTGTTACGAGGCGGCCGCCGGGAAAGGCAAACCACCGACACTCGATGCCTTCATTGAAAAAATGCAGTCCCATGCCGGGCCCGATTCGATCCGGCGCGAAGGCGACGTGGTCTATCTGACTTACACCCAAAATTCGCACGGTTTGAAAATGGCCGATGGCTACTGTCTCTGCCCGCTGGTCGAAACCGGCCCCAAAGGCCTTTCTCCGACTTACTGCATTTGCTCGGTTGGCTACACGCAGCACATGTTTGCCGCGATAATGGGACATCCGGTCAAAGTAGAGTTGCTTGAATCACTCAGAAGCGGCGGTAAAAGCTGCCGGTTCAAAATTCATCTGGCTTGCGTCTGAGACCAAGGGTATGCCGGCTGGTTCAAGCTGCTTTATGCCCCGCGCCCCTCTGCCCCGCCCTTCAGCGAGCCATTATCGCTGGACGATCTGCGCCCTGCTGTTCTGGGTCACGACCGCAAATTACATCGATCGCACCGTCTTCGGCAATCTCGCGCCAGAGTTGCAGGCCCGCATCGGCTGGACCCAGAATGAATACTGGAACATGCAGGTGGTTTTTCAGGCCGCCTACGCCGTCAGCACCCTCTGCGCCGGCCGCCTGATGGATGTGCTCGGACTCCGCCTGGGTTTTACCATTGCCTGCGCTTTTTGGGGACTGGCGGCGATGAGCCATTCGCTGGTCCACACCGTGGCGGGATTTTTCCTGGTGCGCATCATGCTCGGGCTGGGGGAAGGCGGCAATTTTCCGGCGGCGAACAAGGCCATCGCGGAATGGTTTCCCAAGAAAGAGAGGGCGCTCGCCGTCTCGCTTTTCAACACCGGCTCGAACATGGGCGGAATCATCGTGCCTTTCGGGCTGCCGCTGCTCATGCCGCTGATGGCGAAAATTTCCATCGCCGGCCATGTCTTGGGCTGGCGCGGCGCGTTCCTTGTCACCGGCGTTATCGACCTGAGCTGGATTGTCGCCTGGTGGACATTTTACCGTAAGCCGCAGGAACATCCGAAAGTTTCTGCGGCCGAGCTCGCCTTGATCAACAGCGACCCGCCGGAGCCGGGGGTGAAAATTCCCTGGCGGCGGCTGTTTCCCCACCGGCAAACCTGGGCTTTCGCCGCGGTCAAGCTGACCGACTGTTTCTGGTGGTTTTATCTCACCGGCGCACCCTACTTCTTTGCTGATCGGTTCGGACTCAGCCTGGAGTCGCGCAGCCTGCCGATCGCGCTCATCTATATCGCCGCTTCCATCGGCGGCATTGGCGGCGGCTGGCTCTCCGGTTACTTCATGGGCAAGGGATGGTCGGTCAACCGGGCCCGGAAAATCACCATGCTTATTTGCGCCAGCGCGGTCGTGCCGGTCATCTATGCCTCTCTTACCGATTCGAAGTGGCTTGCCGTCGTGCTGGTGGCGCTGGCAGCCACCGCGCATCAGGCCTGGTCATGCAACGTTTTCAGCCTGGCGGGCGACATGTTTCCACGCCGGGTGGTCGGCTCCGTCACCGGACTGGCTGGTTTTTGCGGTTCGTTCGCCGGCATCGTGCTCTTCACCTGCGTCGGCCTGATGCGCCGGGCCGCCATCGCCCGCGGGGAGCCGGGCAATTACGTGCCGATCTTTGTGGCGGCCGGCATCGGCTACCTGCTGGCCCTGGCCGTGGCGCATCTGCTCGCACCCCGCCTCGAACCGGCCCGAATCGATGAACCGGCGGCAGCCTAAGGATTCATTTTTGTGCAGTGACTATCTCGGACCAAACGGCTCGGCACCGTCGTTTGGCCGGACGCCTCCGTCGCCGCTGAGGTGACCGATTTGTTCGAGCCGGTCTCGCAGCGCACGGTTTTCCAATTCAAGTGCCTCGATGCGGCGCTCCATTTCTTCCGTGCTTTTTTTCAGGTTCTGGTTTTCCCGCTCCAATTTTTGGATGACTTGTTCTTTCTCCTGGAGCGTTTGTTCAAGCCGGCTGCGGGCTTCATCCGGCGAGGGATCGGCCGCCGTCCGGAGGCATGGCAGCCCCAATCCGACCAGCGCGGCAATAAAAAGGCATTTCAATTTCATGACTGCCCATGATGGCGATTCCGCCGCGTAAATCAGCGATTTTCTTCAGGCTCGAGGGTGGGCCTTGTCGTAGACTTCCTTCAGCCGGGCCACGCTGGTGTGGGTGTAAATCTGCGTGGTGTTGAGGCTGGCGTGGCCAAGCAGCTCTTGGACGAGACGCAAATCGGCGCCGGCGTTAAGGAGGTGCGTGGCATAACTGTGACGCAGCTTGTGTGGTGAAAGGTCCAGGGGCAGATCGGCCAGCGCGAGATATTTTTTAACGATCAACTGCACCGCGCGGACGTTGAGACGTTCGTGGCGGGCATTAATCAGCACCGGCGCGGCCGGATCCGTGCGCCGGGCAAACTCCGCCTTCCATTTCTCCAGCACCGCCATGGCCACGCGGCCGAGGGGGCAAAGCCGCTCCTTCCGGCCCTTGCCGAGCACGCGGGCCACGCCCCGCTCGAACTCAATCTGCCCGTAGTCGAGCCCGACCAGCTCGCTCACCCGGAGGCCGCCGCCGTAAAGCAGCTCCAGCACCAGCCGGTCGCGCCAGGCGGTGAAGGCATCGATGCTTTCGTTCTCGAGCAGACGCTGCGGCCCGGCGAGCAGCTCCGTGACCTGCTTTTCGGTCAAAAACTTCGGCAGCGCCTTCTCCAGTTTGGGCAGGGCAGTGCCGACAAAAGGATTGGCCTCGAGTCGGCCGCGCTTGATCCAGAATTTGAAAAATGCCCGCAGACCGGAGACATGGTTGTGCAGGGTGCGGCGGCCAAAACGCCGCTGCGCTTCAATGATGAAGTCGCGCGCCTCGCGCGGTCCGAGGCGATCGAACCCCTGCGCGGCCAGGCCGGCGGAGCTAAGCCATTGCCAGAAATCGACGAACGCCTGCCGATAGTTGCGCACCGTGTAGGCCGAATAGCGCCGTTCGGCAGCCAGGAAGTCGAGAAACGGCACCAGCCAATCGGTCTCGATCTTCGCCGGCAGTGCTTCGGGTGCTTCGGCACTCATTGGTCGGCGGCGAATGGGTTCAGGATCCGGCGGGGGCCGCCGCCTTCGCCTCCGCCGCCCGCATCACCCGCGTGGCCTCGAGGCGCAGCGCGCTTTCCGGGTCGATGCCGTTGGCTCGGCAGGCGGCGGCGAGCTCGAAAAGCAGCCGCCCCGCTTCGGCCTCGCTCAAGCCACGGCCGAGTTCCTCGATGCGCCCGGCATTGACCGCGCCGTCGGCGGAGAGCTGTTTTTTCTGCATCTGTTTCCAAATCGCCTCGGCAAACATCAGCGCGGGCAATCGCGGTGGCAGGTCCTTGAAAATCTTCGGCGGCTCCGTCCGGCCGGAGGCCTTTTTTTCCTCCGCCTTGATCTGTTCCCATTGGACCATCACCTCATCGGAAGTGTCGAGCCTGCCCTCGCCAAAAACATGCGGATGCCGCCGGATCAGCTTTTCGTTGATCTCCCGCGCCACCGCCTCGAAATCGAAGTCTCCGCGCTCCGCCGCGAGCTGGGCATGAAAAACCACCTGGACGAGCACATCGCCCAGCTCCTCGCGCATATGAGGAAGGTCCAGCCGGTCGATCGTATCGAGCAGTTCGCTGCATTCGTCGATCAAACAGCGCGTCAGGGTCTGGTGGGTCTGCTCGCGGTCCCAGGGGCAGCCGTCGGGGGCGCGAAGGCGGGCCACGGTGCGGCAAAGGTCGTCAATGGCGCTCATCCCCTGACGCAATACAGGATCCGGCCGAAAGACAGGAGAAAATTCATCTTTGTCTTCGGCGCTTTCCGTCGCTTTCGTCAGCGGGATGTCCGACAAGCTCACCGAGATCATGGCCGCCAAGCGGCGCGAAATCGCCCCTCTCCTGCGGCCCGTCGCGGCGGCCGAGCTCGCCCGGCTGGATCGAACCCTGCCCAAGCCGCCGTCGTTTGCCGCCGCCCTTCGCCGCACCGACGGCCGGCTCGCCGTCATTGCGGAAATCAAGCGCCGCTCGCCCTCCGCCGGCGACATCCGGCGGAATGCCGACGCCCTGGGCCAGGCCCGGGCCTACCGCGCGGCCGGAGCGGATGCCTTGTCCATTCTCACCGACGAGCCGTATTTCGGCGGTTCGCTGGCGGATCTGCGCGGCGTGACGGAGGAATTTCGCGGCGCTCCGCCAGCTCTCCCCTGTTTGCGGAAGGATTTTTTCGTGCATCCGGTGCAAGTTCTGCAGGCGCGCGAGGCCGGAGCCAGCGCCATTCTCGTCATTGTGCGGGCGTTGACCGACGACGAAATCAAGGCCCTGCAGGAAGCCGCCGCCGCCGCCGGTCTCGATGCCTTGTTTGAAGTGCACGACGAGGCCGAGCTCGCCCGGGCCGCGGGCCACCAGGCAAAAATCATCGGCGTGAACAACCGGGACCTGGCGGTCTTCAAGACCGACCTGACCCTGAGCGAGCGGCTTATTCCGCAGTTGCCGCGCGGCGTCACGGCGGTGAGCGAGAGCGGCATTTTCACCGGTGCGGACGCCGCCCGCGCCCGCCGGGCCGGAGCGCATGCCGTGCTCGTGGGCGAAGCCTTGATGAAGGCGGCCGATCCGGCGCGGCTTGTCGCGGACTTTCGCGGCGCCTGACATGCCGCTTACGCCCACCGCCACCCGCGAGTTGCTCGCCCGCCTCGGCCACATGCCGAAGCGCTCCCTCGGGCAAAATTTTCTGGTCGATGGCAACATCGTCCGCAAATCGCTCGAACTCGCCCAGGTCGCGGCCGGCGATACGGTGGTGGAAATCGGCCCCGGGCTCGGCACGCTCACGGCCGCGTTGCTTGAAGCCGGTGCCGAGGTCTGGGCGGTGGAGCGGGATGCCGTGCTCGCCGGATACCTCCATGCCACCCTGGCGGTGCAATATCCCCAGACTTTTCATCTCGTCGTCGGGGACGCCGTTGAACAGCCGCTGGCCGGTCTTCCACCCGATCGCGCCGGGAACGGCGCCTTCAAGGTGGTGGCCAATCTTCCCTACGCCATTTCCACGCCGTGGATGGACGCGGTGCTCGGCGGCCCGCTGCCCGCCCGCCTGGTGCTGATGCTGCAGCAAGAGGCGGCCCAGCGCTATGCCGCGCCGCCGGGTGGCAAACAGTTTGGCGCCATCTCGATTTTCCTCCAGGCCGCTTTTGACGTCGCTCCCGGCCACCGGGTCTCGGCGTCATGCTTTTATCCGCGGCCGGAGGTCGGCTCGCAGCTGCTCCACCTCGTGCGCAAGGCGAGCCCGTTCGTGTTTCCGGCCGCCACGAAAAACCTCATCCGCACGCTTTTTCAGCAGCGGCGCAAACAGCTCGGCGCCCTCCTGCGCGACCGCCTCCCGGACCGCGGCGCGGCCTGGCTGACCAAGCTGGCGGCTCGCGGGCTCGGCGCCCATTCCCGGCCTGAGGAGATTCCCGTGGCTGTCTGGATGGAACTGTCAGCATTGACGTGCGTCATACCCTAGGGTGAACTGGACCGCCGTTATTATCCCCGCATAAATTACTGATGAGTTTGCGCATCTTTGCCCTCACTGCCCTTTGTTTCTCCTCCCTCGCCATCGCCTTTGCCCAGTCGGATGACGAGCCGGATGCCGCTCCTCCGCCGCTGCATGGAAAAATCGACGGCCGCACCTATATTTCGCCCACCGGCGCCTTCCGCATGACCATCCCCGTTCTGCCCGAGCTGGGCGGAACCGTCATTGACACGGAGAACGTCGTCACCTTCGAGGACAATTTCAACACCCATGTGAGCGTGGCCGCATTTCAGGAGGACGCGACCCAGCGCTTTGAGGACGAACGCCGCGGACGGAAGGAATATCTCATCTATTTTTTCAGCAACTATGTGATGCCGGACTTTCAAAAACGCTCGCCGGGCGCGAAGATCGAGGACGATGCGGTTTTTCGGCCCGGCACGGCGGACGGTGCGCTCATCGTTTACACCCTGCTGCCCGGCGGCTCGATGTTTGCCGAGCGCGCCTCGCTGACCGGCGATGCGGATGCGTCGCTGGTGGCCAAGCGCGGCAATCTCCTCTTTGTCCGAAACGGCTACGTTTATGTCATCAGCACGGAGCTGGCGGAGCGGGTGCTCGAGCACAGCACCTACCACAAGTCAAAAGAGGAGGAAAATGAACTCCTGCACACCCGCTTGCTCGACTTGCTCGGGAACATGCAGTTCACCCCGCCGGACGCCGGGAAAAAATAGGCGGCACTCCTGGGCGCCGGCGGTAAAATTCCGCTCGCGCCGCCGGGGTCGTCCCGCCATGTCATGGCCATGACATTTCAGGGCCTGGTCCTTTTTCTTCTCATCGGCCTGATCGCCGGCTGGATCAGCGGCTTGATTACGAAGGGCTCCGGTTTCGGCCCGGGCGGCAACATGGTGGTGGGCATCATCGGCGCCTTTCTCGGCGGATTTTTGTTCCGGCTGCTCGGCATCGTCGCCTACGGCTTGCTCGGGCAGGTGGTGTTTGCCGTCATTGGCGCACTCGTTTTTCTCTATCTCCTGCGTTTCATTGAAAAATGAATGACCGGCTGGCGTGGTGGCGAAATCTGCGGCGTTGGGCGCCCCTTTTCCTTGTCGTTCTATTGCTCAGCGGCTGCGTCTATCTGCGACTGCTCGAGCTCAAGAACCAGCTGGCTGATTTCGACCATTTTTTTGCCATCCGCTCGAGCCCCGGGTTGACCCTGATCTGCCAGGAGCCAGTCCTGCTGGTGGACGACATGGACTTCTTCGGGCTTGCCCCGGAATGGCAGACCCGGCTGGGCGTGGCCATGCGCTGGCATCTGCGCTGGATCAAGGATTATGCCGCGCCCGGCGAGCGGCCGGATGACTATGAGGTCATGGCGGATTTCACTTTCGTGGAAGGCAAACTCAAGAGCGTCCATCTGCCCGAACGGGTCTTTACCTTCGTACCCAAGTCGCTGGTGCTCTCGGCGCTTCGCTCGCTCGGCCATGCCAGCGTGAATAAATCGAGCCAAAGCGCCCGCGCCGCCATCACGCCCGCCGACAACACGCCGCTCACCCGCGCCGATTTGCGGCGTTTTCTCGGCGCGCCGCTGGAAGAACGGAATGACAACGGCGTCGTCCGCCTGCATTACCGCTACACCGCGGTCGCCGCCGTTCCCTCTCCCGGCAAGGTGGATATGGTATTCACGCTCGACTCGGCCACGCAAAGCGTCGTGCACCTTAAGGCCCAAATGCCTCACGCCACGCTCGAGCTCGACTGGCCCAAGCCGGCCGCCGCCGGCCCGCCGTCATGAGTCCGCGCCCAGCCACCGAAGCCGACTTGCCCGCCATCGTGGCGATTTACAACGCCACCATTCCCGACCGGATGGTGACGGCCGATACCGAACCGGTCAGCGTCGAAAGCCGGCAGCCTTGGTTCCGTACCCACGACCCGCGCACACGGCCGATCTGGGTGGTGGACGACCCGGTGACAAACGGCGTATGTGCCTGGCTCAGCTTCTCCTCCTTTTACGGTCGGCCGGCGTACCAGCCGACCGCCGAAATCAGTCTCTATGTGGCAGAAACGCACCGCCGGCGCGGGCTGGGAAAATCCCTGCTCGACGAGGCAATCGCGCGCGCGCCGGCCTGCGGCATCCGGAGCCTGCTCGGATTCATTTGGGCGCACAATGAGCCGAGCCTACGGTTGTTTGAAAAGTTTGGCTTCGACCGCTGGGGCCATCTGCCGCGCGTGGCCGTGCTCGACGGAGTGGAACGCGATCTCGTCATTGTCGGCCGGCGTGTGGCGCCCTGAGGCCGAGCGTCCGGTCTTGCCCGGCGCGGCGGAACCGGTCAGATCTCGACCTTTTATGTCCTGGCTCGCCGCCACGCTCATTTCCGCCCTGTTTCTCGGTGGTTATGAACTTTTCACCAAGCACGCCGTCCGCGACAACGCCGTGCTGCCGGTGCTGTTTTTCAGCAACGTCTGCAGCGCCACCGTCTGGACGCTGCTCATGGCGGCGCAAGACTCCCATCCCGGCCTGCTTCCGGCGGCGTTCGTCGTCGCGCCATTGACTCCGGTCCAGCACGGCCTGCTCGCGCTCAAGTCCGCCCTGGTCGCAGCCTCGTGGGTGGCGACTTATTTTGCGGTCAAGTACCTGCCGGTCTCCATTTCCTCGCCGATCCGGGCAACCGGCCCGATCTGGACCCTGGCCGGCGCCCTCGCCGTCCTCGCCGAGCGCCCGAGCGGTCTGGAGCTCCTTGGCGTCGCCACCACCCTCCTTTCCTTTGTCGGCCTCTCTTTCGCCGGCCGGCGCGAAGGCATCCATTTTCACCGCGACAAATGGATCGGCTGGCTGGTGATCGGGACCGTGCTCAACGGTATCAGCGCGCTTTACGACAAATACCTGCTCGGGCGCGCCGGATTCTCCGCCGCCACCGTGCAGGCGTGGTTTTCGGTCTACCTCGTGGTCTGTTTTCTTCCGCTGGCCGTCGGCTGGAAGCTCCGCTGGTGGCCGCGCCACGAGTTCCACTGGCGCTGGAGCATCCTCTGCATTTCTTTTTCCCTGCTCGTCGCCGACTTTATTTATTTCAACGCCCTGCGCGATCCGGTGGCCCTGATCTCGGTCGTGGCCAGTCTGCGGCGCGCCAGTATGCTGGTGGCGTTCGCCGGCGGATTGATTTTTTTCGGAGAAAAAAACGGGCGGGAAAAACTGCCGGCGGTCCTCGGCGTTCTCGCCGGAATTATCCTGACGATCTTGGGCTAGGACTTTTACAACCGGCCTGCCCGCTATCCCGCAAGATGCACAAAAACGCCATCCGACGCCGGCGCGGCCGGAGCATCGTCCCCTCCTGCATGCGCGAAGCTTGATTCATTCCGTTCTCAACCGCGCGACTTCGGCCTGGGCATGGTCGATTTTTTCCAGCGCTTCGACGATGGCATGGCCGGCCGCGCCGGAATAGTAGTTCACATCGTCCGCGATGGTGGCGAGTGTTGCCCGCACGATCTGCAGATCTTCGTCCAATAACTGTACGTTCGGGGAATTTTGGGATTCCATGAGGGCTCTGACGCCCGCGCTCCAAAATAGTTTCCTCGATTTTCAATTTCGTCGCTTTTGCAACGGATCCGCGACCGGAGGCAGGCGATCGCGGAAAAAACGGCCGCTTACATGTGCGCGATGAGATTGTCGCCGAATTCGCTGCACTTGATCTCGGTCGCGCCGGTCATCTGGCGGGCGAAGTCATAGGTGACCTTCTTCGAGCTGATTGCACCGTTCAGCCCCTTGAGGATGAGATCGGCGACTTCGGCCCAGCCGAGGTAGCGAAACATCATCTCGCCGGAAAGAACGACGGAACCGGGATTGACCATGTCCTTGCCGGCGTATTTCGGGGCGGTGCCGTGGGTGGCCTCGAAGATGGCGTGGCCGGTGATATAGTTGATGTTGCCGCCGGGCGCGATGCCAATGCCGCCGACCTGGGCGGCGAGCGCATCGGAGAGATAATCGCCGTTGAGGTTCGTGGTGGCGATGACATCGAACTCGTGCGCGCGGGTCAACACCTGTTGCAGCGTGATGTCGGCAATAGCGTCTTACATGAGCCGGCTTGCTGCTCCGCGTTCGATGAAAGGCGCAATCGGATGATCGGGAACGTTGAGCTTGCCGTTTTGCAGGGAAATCTTTTCTCCCTGGGGCGCCTGTATGTAATGGGATGCCATGATCAGCACTCCGTATGTCAAAAGTTGCGCGGATAATCCGGATTGTATCAGGTTGTTTTGATTCTCCTACCAGCGAAGTAACAAGGGCTGAGCGCTGAGGATTGAAACAAAAAAGAACGAGGACCGACTGCGGGAGACTGAGAAGAGCGCTGAGGACTGAAAGGAGTAAAAATATAGCCCTTTTGCTCAGTCCTCAATCCTGTTCCCTCAGCCCTACTAGGCGATTGCGTCG
>DASRHD010000349.1:0-2880 GCA_035650695.1 Opitutaceae bacterium | reverse complement strand
CCAGTGTGCGGGTGGCAGCTCGGATGAGAGGTCGGCCAGCGCCGCGCGCACCGGGCCGCTCGGCTCTAAGGCCACGAAAAGCCGCAAAGAGGGGGAGGGCATGCCTGGGATGGGTTTAAATCCAGTCTCAAAACCGCAATCACGCGGAAAATATCCAAAATTCCGGAAATAACGAGCCCGCGGGTTCTCTGTCATTGACCGGCCCGGGCCGGTCGGGTTTTGCTGACCGTTCTGCCATGCTTACGCTTGCCGACGTTTCCAAGTCCTATGGTCCGCGCACGCTATTCGAAGAGGTTTCCCTCTTCGTTTCGCGGACCGACCGTTATGGGCTCGTCGGTCCCAACGGTGCCGGCAAGACCACGCTCTTCAACCTTATCCTCGGGGAGGAGACGGCTGACGCCGGGACCATCACGTGGGAGCGCGGGGCCGATTTCGGCTTTCTTTCGCAGGAGAGCGCGCCGGTCGGCGACGAAACCGTCCTGCAGATCGCCACGGGCCGGGCCGGCGGCCGGCCTGCGGCGGCCGACGATCACGACATCGATTACACCCTCGAGCCGCGGGCGAAAAAGATTCTTGCCGGCCTGGGCTTCCGCGAAACCGACCATGAGCGCCCGGCAAAATCGTTTTCCGGCGGCTGGGTCATGCGCGCCCACCTCGCGCGATTGCTGGTGGCAGAACCGGCGCTGCTCCTTCTCGACGAGCCGACCAACCATCTCGATCTCGAGGCCTTGCTCTGGTTTCAGGATTATCTCACCCGTTATCCGGGCGGCCTGCTCGTCATTTCCCATGACCGCGCTTTTCTCAACGCGCTCTGCACCGGCATCCTTGAGCTGCGCGGCGGCGCGCTCAATCGCTATACCGGCAATTACGACGACTTCATCCGGGAAAAGGAGGACCGCCAGGCCCAGCAGCTTGCGCAATTCAAGAACCAGCAGCGCGAGATCGCCCACCTCCAGCGATTTGTCGACCGCTTCGGCGCCAAGGCCTCGCTCGCCTCGCGCGCCAAATCGAAGGAAAAACAGATCGGACGCCTGCGGGAAGCCGCGGTTGACGAGCCCGAGGAGGAACTGCGCCGGATCAATTTCAAATTTCCCCAGCCGCCGCGCTCCGGCCGCAAGGTCATCACGCTCGATCACGTCCGGCAGGCTTACGGCGACCACGTTGTCTACCGGGACCTGAATTTTGCCGCCGAGCGCGGCCAGCGGATTGTGCTCGTCGGCCCCAATGGCGCGGGAAAGTCCACCCTCCTGAAAATTCTCGCCGGCATCGTCCCGATTCAAGCGGGCGTGCGCGAGCTCGGCAGCAATGTTGTTCCGGGCTACTTTGCCCAGAACCGTCTCGATAACCTTGATCCGCGGCGCACCGTGATGGAGGAGGCGATGGAGATGCGCAACGTCAACCGCGACATCACCGAGCAGATGGCGCGCGCCATCCTCGGCGGCCTCCTTTTCCGCAAGGACGACGTCTTCAAGAAGGTTTCCGTCCTGTCCGGCGGGGAAAAATCGCGTCTGGCGCTGGCCAAGCTCCTGCTCGCTCCACCCAACTTCCTGCTCATGGACGAGCCCACCACGCACCTCGACATTCCGTCGATCGACGCGCTGATCGCCGCCCTCAAGGCTTACGAAGGCACGCTCATCTTCATCAGCCACGACGTCTATTTCATCCGGCAGATCGCGCAAAACGTCCTGCACGTCAATGCCGGCAACCTCACGCCCTACGCCGGCAACTACGATTATTACCTCGAGAAGTCCCGCGCCGGCAACGAGCGCGCCGCCCTCACCGCCGGTTTCACCGACGCCCGCCCCGTGCAGGAAAATGCGGAACCGGCCGGTGCCGCCGCGCCGATCGCCCGGACCGGCGCCAAGACCAAGGAACAAAAACGCGCCGAGGCCGAGGCCCGCGCCGTCCGCTCCGCCGGGATCAAACGCTTGCGCGCCGCGATGACCGGACTCGAAAAGGAAATTTCCGAGCTGGAACGGACGCAGGGCGAACTTGTCGCCGCCCTTGAGGCGCCGGAAACCTACGCCCAGCCCGGCAAGGCCCAGCAGCTCAACCGGGAGTTGAGCGCCGTGGTCGACCGCCTCCAGGCGGCGACCGGCGAATGGGAGGCGGCGGGAACGGAACTGGCGGCATTGGAAAAATAGCGCGGGACCAAACCGGCGGCCGCCTTCACGGCTTGTCTGCGGGCGCAGCAACCGTTTAATCGGAATCTTCATGACCCCACCCACCCGCAAACTCCGCTGGGGCGTGCTCGGCTACGCCCGGATCGCGCGCGAAAGCGTCATCCCCGCGATCCGGCAGGCGGGCAATTCCGAATTTCATGCGCTCGCCTCGCGTGACGAAGCCAAGCTGAACGAGGCCCGCCTGCGTTTTCCCGGACTGGCCCGGACCTATCTCGGCTATGAGGACCTCCTGCGCGATCCGGAGGTCGACGCGGTTTACATTCCGCTGCCGAACGCCCTGCATCGCGAATGGACGATCAAGGCGGCCGAGCACGGCAAGCATGTCCTCTGTGAAAAACCGCTGGCGTTGAGCGCGGCCGAGTGCCGCGAGATGATTGACGCCTGCGCCGCCCACCGCGTCGTGCTGATGGAGGCGTTTATGTACCGCTACACCGATCGCACCCGCCAGGTGATCGGCGTGCTCCGCAGCGGCGCCCTGGGAGAAATCAAATACCTCAGCTCGACCTTCCGTTTTCCGTTGGGCAATCCGGCTTCGATTAAATGGAAACCCGAGCTTGGCGGCGGCTCACTCTACGACGTCGGCTGCTATCCGGTGAATTTCGCCGGACTGGTGGCCGACGAGATTGCCCGCGCCGCCGTCGGTACGGTGCGGCCCGAGTCGGTCGTGGCCGAAAGTGTCCCCCTCGGCGGCGTCGAC
>DASRHD010000348.1:0-5230 GCA_035650695.1 Opitutaceae bacterium | reverse complement strand
CGCGCCGTGCAGCTGGTCGGCCCCGATCAGCTGCGAATCAACGAGGCCAAGCCCGTCTTCGCGCCGGGGCCGCATCAAATCCTCTGCCAGATCGAGGTCTGCGGCCTGTGCTTCTCCGATCTGAAGCTGCTCAAGCAATTTTCCGGCCATGCCCGCAAATCGGAAATCACCGCCGGCATCGCGCGCGAGGCGTTGACGGAGATGCCGCACTATGTGCCCGGCGACAAGCCCGTCGTTCCCGGCCATGAGACCGTCGTCCGCATTGTCCAGGTCGGTTCGGGCGTGAAGGGCTTCAGGCCCGGCGAACGCTACCTCGTCCAGACCGATTACCGCTGGCTGCCCACGGCCAATTCCAATTCCGCCTTCGGCTACAATTTCGAAGGCGCGCTGCAGGAGTATGTCCTGGTCGACGAACGCGTCATCACCGCGCCCGACGGCGAATCCATGCTCATTCCCGCCCCGGAGGATCTCTCGGCCTCGGCCATCGCCCTGTGCGAGCCCTGGGCCTGTGTCGAGGATGCTTACGTCGAGCAGCAGCGCCGCAGTTTCCGGCGCGACGGCAAAACCCTGGTTGTCGCCGAGGGCGAGCCGAAGGTGCCCGGCGCCGGCCATGTCACCTACGCCAAACCCTCCGCGCTCCCAGCCGGGATGTTTGACGATGTGATTTATTTCGGCAGCGACGCCGCCGTCATGGAGAAACTTTTCGCCCTTGTCGCGCCCAAGGGACTGCTCGTCTACGTCCAGGGCGGCAAAAAATTCGGCCGGCCGGTCGTCACCGCCGTCGGCCGCGTGCATTACGGCGGCATCCGTCTCGTCGGCACGGCCGGCCACGACGTGGCCGAGGCCCAGGCCGCGATCCCGACCACCGCGGAGATCCGGCCGAAGGATAAGATCAACATCGTCGGCGCAGCCGGCCCGATGGGCACGATGCACGTCATCCGCGACCTCTGCCAGGGTGTGGCCGGTGTGACGGTGTTTGCCGGCGATCTGAACGAGGAGCGGCTCGCCGCCCTGCAAAAACTGGCCGGGCCGCTGGCGCAAAAGCACAAGGTCTCGCTCCAGCCCTACAATCCCTCGAAGGACAAGCTTGGTGAATCGTTCAATTACATCGTCCTGATGGCGCCGGTACCGGCCCTCGTCGCCCAGGCGGTCAAGGACGCCGCGCCGCGGGCCATCATCAATATTTTTGCCGGCATCCCCGCCGACAAGACCGCTGAAATCGACCTCGACGCCTATGCCGAGAAGGAGTGTTACTTCGTCGGCACCAGCGGCTCCACCCTTGAGGATATGAAGGTGGTGCTGAACAAGGTGGCCTCGCGCCAGCTCGATACCAACCTTTCTGTGGCCGCCATCGCCGGCCTCGATGGCGCGGTCGACGGCATTCGCGCGGTGGAAAAAAATCTCATGCCGGGCAAGATCGTGGTTTATCCGTTCGCCAAGGGTTTGAAACTCACCGCCCTGCCCGAGCTCGGCCAGGCCCACTCCACCGTGGCCCAGGCGCTGGGCGACGGCGGCTGGAACAAGCAGGCCGAGGCGGCCCTGAAAAAGGAGTTCGGCGCATCATGACCCCCGCACTGGAAGGCAAGATCGCCGTCGTCACCGGCGGCGCGCAGGGACTCGGCCAGGCAATCTCCCAGCGCCTCGCTTGCGAAGGCTGCTCCGTCGTCATCGCCGACGTGAACGAAAAAGGCGTGACCGAGACCGCCGCCGCCATTGCGCAGCAGACCGGCCGGCGCGTGATCGGCGTGAAGACCGATGTAACCCAGGAGGCGGACGTCGAACGGCTGTTCGGCCGCACGGTGGAGGCGTTCGGCCGCGTCGACATCGTCGTCGCCAACGCCGCCATCCTCATCGCCGAGCCGATTGCCGAGGCCGATGCCGAAAAATGGCGGGCGGTCATGAACGTAAATCTGTTCGGATATTTCCTCACCACCAAGCATGCCTGCCGGATCATGAAGCCGCAGCGCAGCGGCTCGATCATCAACATCAATTCCAAATCGGGCAAAAAAGGCAGCGCCGCCAACTCCGCCTATGCCGCGACCAAGTTCGCCGGCATCGGCCACACCCAGAGCGTCGCGCTGGAGATGGCGCCTCTCAATATTCGCTGCAACGCCATCTGCCCCGGCAACCTGCTCGATTCACCCCTCTGGACCCATCCGGAGAAGGGCCTGTTCGTCCAGTATCTCCGGGCCGGCAAGGTCCCCGGCGCGCAAAATCTCGAGGACGTCCGCCGGCACTATGTCAGCCAGGTGCCGATGAAGCGCGGCTGCAGCTATGACGACGTCTGCAACGCCGTCGTCTTTCTCGCTTCCGACCAGTCGGCCTATATCACCGGCATCGCCCTCAGCGTCACCGGCGGCCAGGAAATGAACTAGCGATCGCGCCGCGGCGCCGCTCTCTCATGCCTTCGCTCCGCGGCAAAACCGCCCTCGTCACCGGCGCCAGCCGCGGCATCGGCTTGGCCATCGCCCGGGCGCTCGCCCGCGCCGGCCTCCGGCTCGCCCTCCTTTCCCGCACCCGGCCGCCCACCGGCGTGCGCGGAAAATTCATTCCGTGCGACCTGGCCGAGTCGGAACAGATTCCCGCCGCGGTCGCACAGGCGGCCGCCCATTTCGGCCGGATCGACTTCATCGTCAACAATGCCGGCCTTTTCCTGGAAAAACCGGTGACGGAGATCGCCCTGGCCGACTGGGAAAAAATTTTGCGGGTCAACCTGACCGCGCCGTTTCTGATCTGCCGTGAAGTGCTGCCGGCGATGATCAAGCGCCGCCAGGGCCGGATCATCAACATTGCCAGCGTGGCGAGCGTTCAGAGCTATCTTCACCAGTCGGCTTATTCCGCCAGCAAGCATGGCCTGCTCGGGTTCGCCCGCGGCCTCGCCATCGAGGCCCGGCCGCACCACATCCACGTGCATACGCTCTGCCCCGGCGGCGTGGACACCGACCTGATCAAAGGCACCCGGCTGGGGGCGCGTCTCAAGGGCCAGCCGATGATCAAGCCCCACGATATCGCAGAATTGGTCCTTTTTCTTTTGCGGCAGCCGGAGAATATCGACTTGCCGGAGATCATCATGCGCCGTTTTGCCTGAAACTTTTTCCGCTCCCACGCGACTGTCATCCGTACCCCTTCCGCCATGACTCAAAAAAACCTGCTCCCCCTCGCCGTGCTGGCGATTCTCTCCTTGCTCGACGGCTGCTCCACCACCACCAAAAACGCCGGCCCGGTTACGCCGTGCATGGCCGTGCTCGGCCGTTTCACCGCGCCGGACGTGCCCGCGCTCGGACCGTCGGAAATCGAGGTCGCGCCCCGCAAATGGATGGCCGATCCGCCGCCGCCGCCCGTGAATTTTCCCGGCAACGGCCTGGCCCAGCACCCGATGCTCTACGTCGGCGAAGGCTACAACAAGATGTTCCTGATCAACGGCGGAAAAGTCATCTGGACTTACTCCACCGGCAAAGGAAACGAGTACGACGACGTCTGGATGCTTTCCAACGGCAACATCCTCTTCACCCGGATGCAGTACCTCGCCGAGATCACGCCGGATAAAAAGGTTGTCTGGAGTTACGACTGCCCCTCCGGCACGGAGGTTCACACCTGCCAGCCGATCGGCTTGGACAAAGTGCTCTTTGTCCTCAATGGCCTGCCGCCAAAATTGATCGTCATGAACATCCGGACCGACCAGGTGGAGTTCGAGCACGACCTGCCGGCCCGGAGCCTGACCGACCCGAAGACGATTCATCCGCAGTATCGCCGGGTGCGCTACACCGCCCAGGGAACCTACCTCGTTCCCGAGCTGGGCATGGGTCCAAATGCCGCGGTGGTGGAATACGACAAGGACTTCAAGGAGATCTGGCGCTACCCCATCCGTTCGCCCTGGGCTGCCATCCGCCTGAAGAATGGCAACACCCTGATCACCGACGAAGCCGACAAACTCACGCGCGAGGTGAACCCCAAGGGCGAAACCGTCTGGGAGGTCAAGCCGGAGGATCTGCCGGAGCCGTACCGCTTCATCAATACCCAAAGCTGCACCCGCCTGGCCAACGGCAACACCATCATCTGCTCGCGCGGCGGCGGCGGCAAGGGCCCGCAGCTGGTCGAGGTCACGCCGGATAAAAAAGTCGTCTGGGTGCTGTGGGACTGGAAGGACCTCGGCCCGGCCACCGCCGTGCAGATCCTTGACGATCCCGGCATTCCGGAAAATCCCGGCGAATCGGAGCATTGAGTGGCCCGGCGCGTTCGCCCCAGAACACGCTCCGTCCGACCGCAGCCAGCACAGCTGCCGGTCATGTCATAGGCTGCAATTCACCGGATCGGCGCGGGTTAATTTGTAACGTATTATATTATAGAGTCAGAAATGTTTTCACGGTGCCGGCCGTGAATGATCCTGCGGCTACAGTCCCAGCCGCTGGATCAGCAGGAAAATCCCCGGGACCGTCACCAAGCTGAAGAACGTGCTGTAAAAAATGCCTTCGGCGGCGAGCGTGGTGTCGCCGGCGAATCGCTCCGTCATCACGCTGCAGCTGATCGCCACCGGCATGGTCGCGATGAGGTAGCCGATCAGGCGCGTCTGCGCCGGAACCGGGGTACCAAGCTTCAGCAGGCAAAAACCCAGCGCCACCGTGACGAGGGGAGCGACGATGAGCCGCGCGAGCAAGACGCCCCAGAGCACGCGGGGAAAGCGGTGCACCGCGACCGTCAGCTCGCCGAGCTGCGCCCCGATGGCGAGCAGCGACATGGGAATGGTCAGGCTGCCGACCATGGCCAGGGCCTGCACCACCGCACCGCCGAGTGCCATGGCCGGACCGCCGTTGGCGGCCGCGCCCAGCTCGCGCGCGCCGGGAAAGATCAGGGCCATCGCCACGCCGGCGGCGGTCGCCCACAGGCCGGTGTTGGTCAGCAGGCTCCGGGCGGCATGGCCCATCGTGCCGTGCAGGATCCAGACGCCGAACGACCAGAGGACGAATTGCGCGCCGACGTTGCAGAGCAGCACCGTGCGCACACCGGCGTCGCCGTAAAGCGCCTGGGCGATCGGCAGGGGAAGGAAGATCCAGTTGGGAATGGCGGTGAGAAACAGAAACGTCGGCCGCTGGGTCCGGTTGCTGAAAAGCGGCGCAAGGAGCAGTCCGGTGAAGTAGGCGATGAAAATGAGCAGCCCGCAGAAGAGCGGACTGTACCATTCCGCGCGGAGCGCCGCCACGTCCACCGTCTGCAGCATCTGGGTGAAGACCAG
>DASRHD010000347.1:0-12267 GCA_035650695.1 Opitutaceae bacterium | reverse complement strand
AACCGGCCTGCCCGTCACCGTCGCCGACGACCCGCTCTCCGCCGTGGCCAACGGCACCGGCGCCGTCCTCAACGACCTGAAGTGGCTGACCTCGAATCTGTGAGGCGCCCTGCCGGACGCCGATCCGGCCAAACATTTTCCGTGCCTTCCGGGCCGCACGTGGCCTAGGCTGGGGACGAGTCGTGCCGCCTACCCGTTTCGACCAAGCCAAGCCCTTTCTCACCCTCGGCCTCGTCTTCGCCGCGTGGCTCATTCTGCCGGTCGCGTTCAAGAGTTTTTTGCGGGTCAGCTTCTTCGAGTTGCAGGCTCCGGCCGACCTCACCGCCTCCTATGTCCGCGATCTGCAGGATTTCTGGTCCTTGCGCAACCATTCCAAAGCCGAATTGATCGAGGCCGGCCGGGACCTTGCCCGCCTCAACGCCTCCTATGAACTGAAGGTGCAGGAGAACACCGCGCTGCACGACGAGATTGCGCGACTGGAAGGACTGCTCCACCTCCCGGCCTTTGCCAACTACCGCGCCGAACCGGCCCGCGTCGCCCGGCGCGATTTCTCCGGCTGGTGGCAGCGCCTCGTCATTCGCAAAGGGCGCAACTACGGCATCCGGGTCGGCGCACCCGTGGTCTACACCGGCGGCGTGGTCGGCCGCGTCGCCGAGGTGCATGCTTACGAGTCCATCGTCGAACTCATCAGCGATCCCGCGGTGCGTCTCGCCGCGACGGTGGAAGGCGACACCCGCCCCATCAGCTACCAAGGCAGCGGCGCCCCCACCTTCGGCCAGCCGCATGGAATCGCCGAGTTCGTCCCCCTCGACATCTTTGCCATGCCCGATCACCCCAAACTGCTCGTCACTTCGGGCCTTGGCGGCGTCTTCCCGCCCGGGCTCATCATCGGCACGCTGGTCCGGGCCGAACCGAGCACCGACGGCCTTTTCAAGACCGGCGAAGTCCGGCTCGATGCGCGCCTGGCCGAACTCACCGAAGTTACGGTTCTCGTGCCGCTTGAGCCCGAAGAGGAGGCCAAACCCGCGCCCGCCGGGAACTGACCGCCATGCGTGTCCTCCTCGCCTTTCTTCCGCTTGCGCTGCTCACCTTGCTCGTCGCGCAGTTCAACCACATCGTGGCGCCCTGGCATGTGTATTTTTTTTCCGGCGGCCTCTCCGTCATCTTCGCGGCCCTGCGGCTTGATTTTGCCAGCGGATTCGTTGCCGTGTTCCTCTCCGGCCTGCTGGCCGACGCCGGCGAGCCGTTGCTGCACCTCGGCGACCACTCCTTTTTCGGCGTGCACGCCTTTCTCTACGCCGCCGCCCTCGTCTTGATCTTTTCCGTCCGCGGCCGCCTGCCGCACGAGGAAACGCTGGTCAGCGTGATGTTCGCCCTTTTCGCCAACCTGGGGATTTTTGCCGTCTTTTCTCTCCTGTTTACGGCCGGCCAGCCGGAGCCGTTCAGTGTCTGGACGCGTTTGCTGGTCGACCTGGTCTGCTCCCAGGTTCTCATCGCCGTGATCGCGCCGTGGTTTTTCGCCCTCCAGGCACGCGTCTTTTCCCTGGGCGGATTTGAACTTCGGGGGCGTTAGCGCAGTCTTACTATAAAGCCATGGTCGAGACCACCCGGGAAAGCAGCGGCGCCTTCGTCGTGGAAGCGCGGAAGAACTACCAGCCGCGCATCGTCTTTTTTTATTTTGTCGTCGGCGGGCTGCTGTGCCTCCTCGCCGGCGGCCTCGCCTGGCAGCAGTTGCTTCGCGCCGACGTCTATCATGAACGCGAGCGCCAGCAAAACGAGCGCCGCATTCTCGTACCCGGCCCCCGCGGCAACATCTATGACCGCGAGGGCCGGCTCCTCGTCGGCAACCGCCCCCGCTTCGCCGCCGTCCTTTATCTCGACGAGCTCCGGCGCGAGTTTCGGCGCGAATATATCCGGGTGCGGAAAAATTACCGCGAACTCGGCGACAAGGACATTCCCAGCGCCTCGCAGCTCGAGCAGATTGCGCGCGTCTCCGTCGTCCAGTCCTATCTCGACAAGGTGAACACCATTCTCGGCCGCGACGAGAAGGTCGATTCGCGGAACCTGATGCGCCATTTTTCCGATGCCCCGCTGCTGCCCTACGTCCTGATCGACGATCTCAAGCCGGAGGAATACGCCCGCTTGCTCGAGCGCCTGCCGGTCGCGTCGCCCCTCCAGCTCTACACTTCGAGCACGCGCTACTATCCCTACGGCTCCGCCGCCGCCCATACCCTCGGCTTCGTCAGTCTCAACGACGATTCCGACGTGAGCGATTTTCCCGGTGAAGAACTAAAAACCTTTGCCATGAAGGGGACCGTCGGACGCGACGGCATCGAAGCCCGTTTCGACAACCAGCTCCAGGGCGAGACCGGCGGCTCGATCTGGCGGGTGGACTTCGCCGGCTTCAAGGTCCAGCCGATCGAACAGCGCCGCCCGGTGCAGGGGCACAACCTTAACCTCAGCCTGGACATCGACCTGCAGCAGGCCGCGGAACAAGCCATCGGCGATTACACCGGCGCCGCCGCCGCCATCGACGTCAACACCGGCGAGGTGCTCGTTCTTGCCAGCAAGCCCGACTATGACCTGAACGACTTCGCCCCGCGCCTCAGCGCCGCCACCGCCAAGGAAATCCATGACAAGGGCGCGTGGTACAACCGCGCCCTCGACGGCATTTACCCACCCGGCTCCACCTTCAAGCTCATCACCACCATCGCCGGCCTGCGCAGCGGCGTCCTCGATCCCGACTCCTCCGCCGATTGCGAAGGCTCGCTCCGGGTCGGCGGCCGCACCTTCAGTTGCGACAACGGCCTGGGACATCACGGCGTGATCAAGTTGAGCCAGGCCATCGCGGAAAGCTGCGACGTCTATTTCTGGACTTACGGCCTGCAGATCGGCATCGAACGCATCGCCGCCGAGGCCCGTCGCTTCCACCTCGACCGGCCCACCGGCATCGAGCTTCCCGGTGAAACCCGCCACATGCTCATCCCCGATCCGGAATGGAAACAGCGCGTCCGGAACGAAGATTGGTTCCCCGGCAATACCGCTGACGTGGCCATCGGTCAGGAGGTTGTGGTCACGCCGCTCGGCATGGCGTGCTTCGCCGCTTCGCTCGCCCGCGGCGAAACCGTGACCAAGCCCACCTTGATCCACGATCCCCATCATCCCGTCCAACGCACCGAGCCGATCGGCCTGCTGCCGGCGCAATACGACGCTCTCGTCCAAGGTATGGTCGGTTGCGTGACCTACGGCACCTCCGGCCAGATTTTTGCCCTTCCTTCCATGGCCCTGCCGGTAAAAATCGCCGGCAAGACCGGCACCGCCCAGGTCCAGCAGTACAAGGACGGAAAACTTGCCGGAACCATCGACGTCGCCTGGTTTGTCGGATTTGCCCCCGTCGATCATCCCAAAATCGCCTGGGCGGTGGCGATCGAAGGCGACACCATCGGTGAGAATTTCGGCGGCAACCGTTATGCCGCACCCGTCGCCGATGCCATCCTCAAAAAATATTTTGAGAAACAGAATCGGGCCGCTTCCGGCTCCATGGCGAAAAATTGATTCCCGGGCGGCGGGCCCGCGCCGCCCTCACTTCCTGGCGTGCCGCCGTGCTCGGCGGAACACGGTCGCCGGCTCGGGCCAAGTCTCGCGGCGGCCGTAACGCAGCCGCTGCAGGTCTGCCCGCACGTCTCCTTCGGACCGCGGGCCGCGATCCGCCAGCCGAATCAGCCACCGGCCGGCCTCGCGCCGCACCGGATCCGACCCTGGCTTTTTTCTCCACCGCCAGCTGCGGCGCCACCGCGATTGCCGCGCTGCCCGGAAGAGCGCCGTGGCCGCCGCTGCCGCCGCCAGGATTTCCCCGGCACGCCGCAGGCTCCAGGGAGCATACCACCAGGCCGACACCTTGCGCCAGGCCCGTTCGCCCAGCACCTGCAGCCTTAGTCCAATCCCGGCCATGGCGTCCTTCAGCGCATGCAGGGTCTCTTGCTGGGTGGCCTGGTCAAAATTGACGATGTGCCGGTACCACAGCATGCGCAGGCTGTCGAAACGCGCCGACCAGTTTTGATTCCACGTCCGCCTTTCCGTTGCCGCCGCCGCGCGGGGACCGGTGCTCTCGGTCGCGCCGGGCGTGGGGTCGGCCCGCAGCCACGCACCCTCGGCGCGGTCGTAGATTTCGCACCAGGCGTGGGCATTGCTGTTTCGCACCATCAGGTAATTCTCGAACTCATTCCAGTCACCGCCCCTGAAGCCGGCGATGACGCGGGAGGGCAAACCTTCGGCGCGCGCCAAAATCGCCAGGCTGCCGGCAAAGAGCTCGCAATGTCCCGGCTCGCGCGACTCCAGCCAGCGCACCAGCGGATCGCCCGCGCCCGGCGGGAGCTGCATCTGCAGCGAATAGCGGTGCCGCGCGGCCAGCCAGTCGGCTGCGCGCCGGGCAAACTCCGCCGCGCCGGGGTGTCCGCCGCCGTCGATCTCCTCCGCCATTTTTTTCAATTTTTCCCGGTCGCGGTCATTGATTTCCAGCTTGGTCATGGCCGTGCTGGAGCGCACGGCGGGCAGCCGGTCGGCCAGACGCATGCCTGTGACCCGGTAGGCGACCATGGCCGCGGGGTCGTTGCGCAATGCCAGCACCCGCGTCGCTCGGTTATAGCGGAAATCGGTCGGCGCGCTCAGGCGCAGCGTGCCGAACCCGCCGGCCAGCGGCAGGTAGCGGCTCACCCCCGGCTCGAGATAAAACGTCCAAACCGAGGCTCCCTCACCTTCCCCGCCGCGGGCAAAGCCCTCGTTGGTGTAATTTCCGCCCTCTCCGCGCAACCGGTTCGAGACGCGGAATGCGCCGTCGTGGTATTCGTCGAGCACGACCATCCGCCAGTAAAGCTCATCCGGCCACGGCTCGCGGCCGGGCGTTTCCACCCGCAGCGCCACGCTGTTGTCCTGCGAGATGTCGGTCACGTCGCCGAAACGAATTGTATCCGAAAAACCAGTACGAGTCTGGCGGTTGATCAACCGGTCGAGAAAAAGGCTGTTCGCCAGCTCGAACCGCGGCATGGCCATGAAGAGCAAGGCCGACAGTCCCACCACGCCGGCAAATAGCGCGCCGCCCAGTGCCACCACCCGCCCGTCCGTCGCCGCCCTCACCTGGCGGAAAAGGCGCCTCCACCGCACTTGCGTCCAGGCCGGAACGGCCGCCGGCCCCGTTCCCGCAGGAACGGTCGCGGCCCCGGCCTCTTTGGCGTCGACGAGGTTGATCACGAGGAGGAAGACCAGTGCGCAGGCGGTAAAAACCAGGATCTGCGCGGCAAACGCGAGGGACACGGTCAGCACGCCTGCCACCAGGACGAGAAAAAGCCCGAGCACGATCAGCTGCAGATCGTCGCGCCGCTTGCGCAGGCTCGTGCCGCGATAAAGCAGGAGCATCAGGTCCAGGCGGAGAAACGACGGCAAAATGTCGGCGGCGGTGTAAAGATCGAGCGCAAAGACCGTGACAATAGCCGGAAACGCCAATCGGTGCGCCCAGACCGGCCAGCGCGCCGCCCACGCCGGGCGCGCGAGCATCAGCGGAACCAGCACGGTGATGAGCAGCGTCAGGGTCCAGACGTTCTCTTCCAGGTAAAGCGCCGACCAGGCCGAGAGGAGGGCCAGCGCGCCGCCCAGCAGCCATTTCAGCTGGTACAGTTCGTCCAGGCTAAGCTGCGGCCGTTTTCTCTCCATCGACATAGGCACAGACCCCGCGCGGACCTTCCGGGGTAAAAGTAATCACGCTTCGCCGCCCGACCGCGAGAGGGCCGCCGGCCGGGTTTTCGCGGACGGCGGTGCCGCCGATCCGCCCGATCACCGCCAGCTGGTCCAAAAAGGCCTCCAGGTCGCGCGGCCCGCGCACGGTCTGCCAGGGCTCATCGTTCACCGCCACGCCCGCCAGTTTGCCCGTGCGAAAAAAATCCTCCGCCATGGTCGCGGCCACGCTCACCGCCAGTTCGAACTGCTCCGGCCGCGGCCACATCTCCGCCGGTGTGCGCAGCCAGATGATGAAACTCTCCGCCCCTTCCGCCGCAAACTGCCGCACCATCAGGCGCCCGGTCCGCGCACTCGCCTTCCAGTGGATCAGGCGGTGCGAGTCGCCCGGCTCATAATTGCGCAGGGCCAGCAGGTCGGAACCGTTGCCCGCCCGCGCCACCCGCTCGCTCGCCAGCGGCCGGCGGGCCGCCGCCGCGCCGCGCCAGCGGTAGTCCACCGTCGCCGGCCAGACAAAGACCTCCTGCTGCTGCGCGCAGCTCAGCGTTTTTTTTAAAAAACCGAAGGGGAAGAGCGACCCCACGCCGGCCAGCTCCAGCCGGAGCCGGCCCCGCCGATCCGGCCGGAAAGTCCACTCCATCCGCGTTTCGCTGCCGGCGTCCAGTCGCTCGCGCAAAAACAACTTCGCCTGCTCCCCGGCCCGGTCCGCGGCGGCAAGGATTTCCCGCACCGATTTTTTGCGGAGGTCAGGCTCGTCCGCCGCCTCCGGGATCCGGGCCCGCATCTCGAACCACAATCCGTAAGTCGGCAGGATTTTTTTCCCGTTGCGCAGCTCCAGCCCCACCGCCGCGTCGTGACCCACCCGCAGCGACGGCGCGGCGGCCAGCCGCCAGCCCAGCCCGGAAAAGTTCAGCCAGGACAGCACACCGCTCAGGATCAGGCACGAGAGCAGGAGGGAAAAAGCGATGAAAAGGATGTTGTTGGCTGTATTGTAGGCGGCCATGCCGATGCCGAGCGACAACCCGATCAGCAGCGTTCCCGGCAGGGTGGCTGCGATGCGCTGGATCCGGGCCGGAAATACCAGGGCCCAAAGCAGGGTGCTCCATTTGAAACGGCGCCCCCTCCCCGATGCGGTCTGCGGTCCATGCCACTCCCGATCAAACGCTCCGGCCGGAACGGCCATCGCCGGGCGTGCCGCCACCCTGTTCATACCGGCAGGGGGATCGAGCCGGTGATGCGTCGCAGCGCCGCCGCGATGGTCCGTCGCTCCTCCAACGAATCGCCCGCCGGCCGCGCCAGCGCCAGCCGGTGCACGCAGACCGCCGCGACCAGCTCGGTCACGTCCTCCGGCACCACAAAATCACGCCCCTGCGCCAGCGCCCGCGCCTGCGCCGCGCATTTCAGCGCCAGCCCGCCGCGCACGCTCACCCCCGCCTTGAACTCCGCCTCGGTGCGCGTCGCCGCCACAATTTTCAAAATATAATCCAGCACGCTGTCCTCGACGAACACCTGGGCCGCGAGCGCCTGCAGCCGCACCACGTCGTTGCGCGTCACGACCGGCGCCAGCTCAATCGCGTCGTAGTTCAACCGCGCGGTGCGCAGGATTTCCAGCTCGTCCGCCCCCCGCGGATAACCCATCTGCAGGCGCATGAGGAAACGGTCCATCTGGCTCTCCGGCAGGGGAAACGTCCCCTCGTAATCCACCGGATTCTGGGTGGCGAAAACCATGAAGGGCGCGCCGACCGGATGGGCATGGCCGTCGACCGTCACCTTGCCGCGGTCCATCACTTCCAGCAGCGCCGACTGCGTCTTTGGCGTGGTCCGGTTGATCTCGTCGGCCAGGACGATGTTGGCAAAAACCGGCCCGCGTTTGAAGACGAACTCCTTCACCGTCTCGTCGTAAATCGCCACGCCGGTCACGTCGCCCGGCAGCAGGTCGCTGGTGAATTGGATGCGGGCAAAGGCGCAATCGGTCGAACGGGCCAGCGCGTAAGCCAGCGTGGTCTTGCCCAGGCCGGGCAGATCCTCGATCAAAAGATGGCCTCCGGCCACCAGGCAGACCAGCACCTGCTCGATCACGTCGTCCTTGCCCTTGATCACGCTGCGCAAGCTCGTCCGCAGGCGATCCAACGCCTGCTTGGACTCGGAAATCTGCGCCGCCTGCACAAAATCGCTCATGGTTCCAGAATGTCGATCAATCGCTTTGGGTCAACTGAGGCAAATGTAACAGAGTTTCTTCTTGGCCTGTTTCCGGTTCCAGCTTAAGCTGCAAATTGTTTTCGATAGCATAAACCTTTTTCCAGCTGGAGGCTCTTATGAATATAAAAATATCGGTACTTGTTGTTTTGCTGCTTACGGGAATGTGCAGCTTGAACGCCGATCCAAGCGCATGGATTTCCGTCGATGGCCATAATAGCGGAGACACGATCACTCGGCCATACGGCGGCTCGGTAACAGTTACCGTTCGCTATAATGCCTCTGACCCCGACGGTATTCTTTCCGGTATTCGTTATAACGTCTGGAATGCAAGTACTTGGTATTTTGATAACGGCGGGGGAGATTTTATTCCTCAGTCCGGTTATTCAGGCGAGGTCGACGAAACGATTACTCTCGATAGCGATGGCGACTGGTATTTCTGGACGGATGCACAAAATTCCCAGGGCGCATCTTCCAGTTCAGGGCCCTGGACTGACGGTTTTCATCTCACGGTCGTCCAAGCCCCCAATCAGCCGCCAAGCCCTTCTATTTCTGTCGATGGCCATACCTCAGGAACGACGATCGTTCGGCCTTATGGCGGTTCGGTGACGCTTACCGTTCATTACTCCGCTACGGACCCAGACGGAAACCTGTCGGGCATTCGCTATAATATTTGGAATCCCAGCCCCTGGTACTTTGACAGCGGTGGAGGATTCATCCCTCAAGCCGGGGGAGCCGGCGAGGTAGTAAAGACTTTTACTGTCAGCAGCGATGGGGACTGGTATTTCTGGACCGATGCTCAGGACTCTCAGGGAGCGTCAGCTAGCACAGGGCCATGGCAAAATGGTTTTCATCTCATCATTGTCCAGGCCCCTAACAACCCGCCTAACCCTTCTATCTCCATTGATGGACACAACTCCGGCGAGACGGTTACGTTGGCCCGCGGCGGGTCGCTTTCTGTGACGGTTCACTATGCCGCCACCGATCCCGACGGAAACCTTTCAGGAATTCGTTACAACATATGGAATCCAAATACCGGCTATTTCGATAATGGCGGAGGAGGATATGCCTCTCAATCTGGTGGCTCCGGCCAGGTGATAAAAACATTTAATATCAATAACGTCGGTGATTGGTATTTTTGGACCGACGCCCAAGATACGTTTGGAAGTTATGCCAGCACTGGAGCCTGGACTAACGGATTCAAGATCACCGCCGTCCCAGCCAGCCAAGCAAAGAAAGGAAAATACGTAGCTGCTTATTATTTGTCCTGGTTCGATTCGAACACCCCATGGGATCGCGTATGGGGTGGTGCAGGAGTCTATCCATCAATTGGAAGGTATATCTCCAATTACTCCACTGGCGTGCAACATGCTCAGGAATTGCGCAATATGGGCATTGATTTCGTGATTATTGATTGTTCAAATGACACCACTTGGCATGTCGCCGATGATGGTATATTTAGTGGAGCGTTGGCTGTAGCGTCCGGATTCAATGGAAATCCAAAGATTGCGTTTATGCTTTCTGTAGCCAATTGGGATGGAGGCGACGTTCTTGACTCCTCCGGCTTCGCTGTCCCTGACCCAAATAATCCAGCTCAAGCATTGTCAAATCCGAATTCTGGAATTGAACGCTTTATTTTTGATACTTATCCGACAATACATTTTCCTACAAATCCAAATGACAATGCCTGGATGTATCGATATCCTTATCCTCAACCATATCCTGATAATAATCATCCATATAGCACTTACACTATAAGCACTGTCACACCTACTGATGCCGTCGATCGATCTTTAGGAAAAGTCTTCGCCATTTACCAAGATTATCTATCAAATCCATCTCGCTATTTTATTTGGAATGGAAAGCCACTTCTGTGTTTGTACACAAATAGCAATGGAAATGCCATACGAATAGATGGGTCTAATGCACTTCAGAATGGTCAACTTCCGGCTGCATGGAACCCCATCGTGCCAGGCACGTCGAGCGGGATAAGGGATTTATTCACTATTCGTTGGGTAGGGGCATGGATCTCAAAATCGAACAATGGGACATATGTCGACACCAGCCTCCCGATAGATCAACAGACCGTAGCTGTAAATGGAAATTGGAGCTTAGAAGACACAACCCCGCAGTCCTGGGCCCGCCTGCAAAATTACTGGGGAGACGCGCCCGAAGCTGTAACAGTATCTGCCTTCGTACGCGGCTACGGCAACAATCCGGAGCTTACCAGAATGGGCGGCGCTACTTATAATAGTCAATGGATACGTACGTTCGATGTTGATCCCCTCTTCGCCATCATTAATTCCTTCAATGGATTTTCGAGCGGGGATGAGCTGTCCCCTGAAAGGTCCGAATCAATTGAAACTAATAATTTCTATCCGGGCCCGGCCGGCGGAGATTATGAAACATATACAAAGAACTATATCAGTTTCTTCAAATCGCACCGTGAGGATGTCGGATTATACTCATCATCAAGCCGCGCGTTTTGTTTAAAAAATCGCACTAATGACTATCTTAATTCCACCTCTATCGATTTCGATCAGGAGATGCGCTATCTGATGGACCGCGGCACAAATGTGCAGGTCTTTTCGGGTGACTTCAATAACGATGGTTTCACGGATGTAGCACTGTGGAACAAGGATGACGGATCTGTTGCCGTTCGCTTCGGACCGTTATTCCGGGTGGAAGCAACCGCTGATACGTTGCCGGAGAAAGTCATCAGTCTTCTTTCCGGATCAAATCTGGTAATGTGCGCGGGCGACGTCGATGGCGACGGTTTCGCTGATATTGTTGTTTATGACGAAGGCGCCCGCCGGTTCCAAATTTTTTATAATGACGGCCAATCGAATTTTTCCGTCAACCATTCAGCGACTTTTGCCCTCGACATCGGTTCCTCCGTTCAACTCTCATGCGCCAGCGTTGATGGAATTGGCGCCGACATCATCGCGCGAAAGGTGGACACCGGCCAAATCGTCATCGCTTTAAATAATGGCGACGGCTTCCACACTGCCCCCAATTACTTATATAATTATGATTGGAGCAGCTGTAGCGGCGCTCAATATCAATTAATCGCTGCTGATTTCAACAACGATGGATTGGCTGATTTAGCCCTGCGCAATTCGCAAGATGGAGTTATTCACTTTAGACTTAATCAGAAAATGCCAGGCCAAGGTTCATCAAACTGGTTGTTCGATTCAGCAAACGAGAAAACCTTCTCATGGTACGCTGGGGCGGATTATCAAATTTTTACTGGCGATTTCCGCTGAAATAGAAGCAAAAGCACAACACTCTAGAGCAGTTTCAACACGGCGGAAAGGTCCTCATCTCCGCCGCCGCGCTCCTCCGCCCGCCGGAGCTGCTCGCGAATCGCCTCCAGAAGCGGCAGCCGGCCCGGGCCGGCGGTTTCCGCCGCCAGCCGCATGTCCTTGTGCATGTGCTTGACCGAAAATTGCGGCGAAAAATCGCCGGTGCGGAGCTTCGTTTCCTTGAACTTGGCCAGGGACGAGTAGGCGACGTTCTTTTCCAGCACCCGAAAAAAAACATCGTCGCTGATCTCAGCCCGTCGGGCCATGACCAGCGCCTCGCACAGCCCTTCCATCTGTGCCGCGATGTTCAGATTCAGCGCCAGCTTGAGGGCTGCCGCCTGCGCGCCAGTGCCGACGTGAAAACGGTGGGCCGAGACCAGCGCGAGCAGCGGCTCCATCTCC
Organism: Opitutaceae bacterium; assembly: GCA_035650695.1. Classification (GTDB taxonomy): domain Bacteria; phylum Verrucomicrobiota; class Verrucomicrobiia; order Opitutales; family Opitutaceae; genus DASRHD01. The sequence continues at coordinate 637 of DASRHD010000347.1, read as the reverse complement.
GCCACCAGGGGCGCATCGCCACCAAGAAAGAAGACCACCTGCTTCTGCTCCGCTGCCGGCTTGCTGCCGGTGAACGGCGCAGCCAGATAGCGCGCGCCGCGGGCCGTCACCTGGGCGGCAAAATTGTCGTTGCTCACCGGGTCGATCGTGCTCGATTGCATCACCACCTTGTCCGGGCCGAGCCGTGGCAGAATCTTTTGCAGGATGGCCTCCACCGCCGGCGGATCCGCCACCACGATCTGGATCACGTCGGCCGCCACCACCACCTCCTCCGGTGAATTTTTCCACGCCGGCGCCTGCGGCTGCGGCGTGCGGTTCCAGCTTCCCGCCAGTCTGTCCGCCGCCGCATAGTGCCGCGCCCAGATCCCGCCGATGATGCCCAGTCCGATGACACCGATGGTTTTGTTCATAGAGAAACGTTTAGAAGCCGCAATTCCGGAAAACTGCTTCTTATGTTTTTCTGGTTTCCGGATTAATCAAATCTTCACGCCAGAATTTTCAGCAGGCGGGTGAATAGCCGGTCCACCGCCCGCCGGTTGGCCTGGGCCAGGGTGCGAAATTTCTCGAAATCGATGTCGGCGCCCTCGATGCCGTTGGCGTAATTGTCCACCACCGCGAGGAGATTGTAACGCAGGCC
>DASRHD010000346.1:0-6818 GCA_035650695.1 Opitutaceae bacterium | reverse complement strand
CGTCTGGGTCGGCGCCGCCATCACCGCGCTGCTTTTCGACGCCGGCAAAACCGGTCTGGGCCTCTACCTCGCGCATACCCGGATCATTTCCTCCTACGGCGCAGCCAGTTCGATCGTGGCTCTCCTGCTCTGGTGTTACTATGCCGGGCAGATTTTTCTCATCGGAGCCGAGTTTACCCGCGTCCATGCCGAGACACGCGGCGGCCGGAAGGCGCCCGGCTCCGCTTAGAGGCCGCCGCCGGGCTGGACGAGGGGATTTCCCCGGCGCGGTCCGAACGTGTTTTCTCCGGCCCGAAAGCCGTAGAAATTCCTTGGTGCACAATCCATCGCCACATTTCGCGTTTCGTCCGATGGGCGGCAAAGCCCGCCGGGGTTAACTTAAGCCGCTATGAATACAAAACCAGTATCTCCCCGCGGCCTCGCGCGACTTGTCGCGATCGGTCTGCTCGCCGTCGGACTGCCGACGGCGAAAGGTCAAACCACGCCGCCACCCTCGGCTTCCGGCGGCAATACCGCCTCCTCGAGCAGTAGCTCCGATTCCCTCACCTACGGCGAGCGCCGCTTTATCAAGAAAGCGGTGGAAAGCAGCGCACAGGAAGTACAACTGGCGCAGCTCGCCGGAGACAAGGCCAGCAACAGCGCCGTGCGGATGTATGCGCTGCACATGGTACCCGAGCACGAGCAGCTGGATAGCGACCTGCAAAATCTTGCCCGCGAAAAAGGGGTCGATATCGATACGAGCAAGACCCAGGGCCACGAATACAAAAGCCTGGCCAAGGAATCCGGCGCCGACTTCGACAAGGCCTTCGTCAAGGACATGGTCAGCGACCATGAGGACGTGGTGAAACTGTTCGAAAGGACGGCCAACGAAGCCAAGGATCCCGACATCCGCGCCCTGGCGAACAAATACCTCCCCATCCTCCTGCAGCACTTCGACCAGGCCAAAAACCTGCGAAACTCCGTGCAATAGTCATTCCGCAAAAGCGGAATAATTACGGCCAAAAAGCGCCGGGTCCTGAGAGCAGACCCGGCGCGCTTAAAGCCGAAAACCGACGGGAGGGACGCCGTAGTTAATGCGGCGCGACGCAGCCGACCAGTTCCGGTTCCTTCGTGGCCGGTTTTTCCATCGTCTGATGTTTTTCCGGGCGCTGGTCCCTCCGGAACGGCGGCAGCTCCACTGTCTGACCGGTCTCGGCCGCGCGGAAGATTCCCTCGATCACTCGCAGGTCGGCCAGCCCTTCCACACCCGACGGTTCCGGCTCCTCCTCCTTGAGGATGTAGTTCGAAAACGCCTCGATTTCCCCGCCGAATTGATCGGTGTGAGGAAAATTTTTCTCCTCCGTCTTTCCCTCGAGGGTGACAAAATGCCGCGCCGCCTGGGCATATTCGAAAGCCGGGTCCACCGCAATGCGTCCCTTGGTGCCGACCAGCTCGTACCGGCCGGTGTGGTCGGCGCCGAAACTGACGGTGAAGGTGGCGGTTATGCCGCCAGGAAAACGCAGAATGGCTGAGACCGCCTCCTCTACCTCTTCGAAGCGCGACTCCTGGCCGCCGATCATCACCGCGGAAACCTCGAACGGCTCGCTTCCGATCATGTAACGCGCGGCGTTGATGCAATAAGTGCCGAGATCGTAAAGCGGACCACCGCCGCGCTTCCAGTGCAGACGGATGTTGTCGCGGTCGGAAAGATTGTAAGTGAAAGTGGAGCTGAAAATCCGCGGCTCGCCCAGCTTGCCGGAGCGCACCAGCTCGATCGCCGCCAGATTGGCCGGCTCGAAATGCAGCCGGTAAGCCGTCATCAGCTTCACTCCCTGCCGCTCGGCGGCACGGATCATGGTTTCCGCTTCGCGGGTGGTCAGCGCCAGCGGTTTCTCGCACAGCACGTGCTTGCCCGCGTCGATCGCGCGCAGGCAGCAATCGGAGTGCATGTCGTTCGGCAGGGCGATATAAACGGCCTCGACCGATTCGTCCTTCAGGCAGTCGTCGAACTGGTCGTAACTGAAGCCGTTGGGAATTTTGTATTTTTGCTTAAGCTTGGTCAGCTTTTCGTCATCGCCGGAAATGAGCGCGACCAGCTCGGAGTTTTTGGCCTGGGCAAATCCGGGCAGGACCGCGGCCTGGGCGATATAACCGAGCCCGATTAAGGCGTAGCGAACCTTCCGCGGCTGGACTTTGGCAGTGGAGGGAGAAGAAGTTGATTTTTTCATGGTGGAAAAGGTGACTGGTTGGCGATCCGCGCCGGCGCCACACGGCCGGCCGGATCCAAGCCGGCGCTCGCGCCGGCTTTCCGGGATAAAAACGTGCTTCCGCAGCGAACCGCGGAAGCACGGATTGAGAAAGCAGACCGTTCAATCGCGATAACGGCCGCGGGACTCGTCGTCGTAGTAGTCGGAACGCTGGCCGCCGTGGCTGTGGCGACCGCCGCGTGAGGCGATTTCACGACGCTGCTCCGGATCCATGGCAGCGAAGCCGCGGCGTCCGCCGCCCTGCGAGTAGTGACGTTCGTCCTCGTCGTACTCTCCCCGCCCGCGTGAGCCGTAGTCCTCGTCATAATCGGACCGGCGGCCGCCATGGCTGTGCTGGCCACCGCGCGAGGCGACTTCCCGCAGATCCTCCGGGTCCCAGTGGGAGAAATTCCCGCCGCTGGCCCGGCCGCCGCGTGACGCGACTTCGCGCAGGTCGTCACGGTCCCAATTGGCAAAATTGCCACTGCTGGACCGCCCGCCACGCGAGGCGACTTCCCGCAGGTCGTCTGGATCCCAGTGGGAGAAATTCCCTCCGCTGGCCCGGCCGCCACGTGACGCGACTTCGCGCAGATCGTCCCGATCCCAGTTGGAGAAATTGCCGCCACTGGCCCGCCCGCCGCGCGAGGCGACCTCGCGCAGATCGTCACGGTCCCAGTTGGCAAAATTCCCTCCGCTGGCCCGGCCGCCCCGCGAGGCCACTTCCCGGCGATCCTCCGGATCCCAGGAGGCAAAACCCCGGCGGCTGCCGCCGCCGCGATAATCGCCCTCGTCCTCTTCATATTCACCGCCGCGTCCCCCATGGCTATGGTGGCCGCCGCGGGCGCCAATTTCCCGCCGCTCTTCCGGATCCATCGCCGCAAATCCACGGCGGCTTCCCCGGTAATTTTCGTCTTCATCGTAGCGGCTTCCACGTCCGCTCGTATATGATGTCCTTGGCATAACCTAATCCTTTCTTTTCTCCGGAAGGTTGTTTGGCGCACCCGGGTTCCGGTTCTCCCGAGTGCCGGCTGTCGCCGATCACGACGACGCCTCACCGTACCATGCGCTCCATGGCCGCGCTACCGAGTGCGATTACCCTCTCCAGTATCGTCGATTTTTCCGGCACTCACATGGAGTCGTTTCCTCGGCGACAGGTGGAAAGATTTTCTTTTGCGGTTTGGCAAAGAACCGCACGGTCGCGCCGGCTTTTTTGGATGCGCATCTATCCTCCGGTGGCCGACCGGTGCGTCGATCAGCAGCCGGCTCGATGGCGACGGCGACGCGGCCGGTTTACATTCGGCACGATGAAAACCATTGAGATGCTCACCGGCGAACTGGCGCCGACGTTTGGCGCGCTGGTCCGCCACCGGCGCGCGACGCCCCACTTCCGCGCCGACCCCGTGCCGGCGGAGGTGATTGACATTGCCCTGACGCTGGCCGCGGAAGCGCCCTCCGGCTTCAACTCCCAGCCGTGGCGGTTCCTCGTCCTGCAGAATCCGGACCAGCGCGCGGCCCTGCGCCGGGCTGCGTTGGACCAGGCAAAAATCACAGAGGCTCCCCTCGTCATCATCGCCTTTGCCCAGCGCGAGGGCTGGAAGGCGCACTTTGAAGAAATCCTGCGCGAAAAAGCCCGGCGGACTGGCCAGGACGGCAAAAACGTCGAGTCGATAAAAAACGGGGCGCTCGATTTCATCGGCAAGCTGCCCGCCGCGGCTTGGCTCAACCGTCACGTTATGATCGCCTTCACCTACCTGATGCTGGCCTTCGAAGCCCAGGGCTGGGATACGGCGCCGATGGAGGGCTTCGATGCCGATGCCGTCCGCCGGACATTTTCGCTGCCGAAGGATTCCGAGGTGATCGCATTGCTCGCCGTTGGCCGCGCCACCACACCGGATACACCGCATCCCGGCCGGCTGTCCGTCTCCGAGATCGCCTTTGCCGAACGAATCGGTGAACCGTGGATTCCGTCGACGGCGGAAACTCGGTCGGCCGGATCTCCCTAAATTTCCGCGTCCACTCCGCGCGGTTTCCAGTGCAGCTTTGTGATCTGGGGGTAAACGGCCAGCTGTTGAACCAGCCGCGACGGCAATCCGAGCCCGTTGGAGCGGTCGCGCCAGGACACTTTCCAGCGTAATTCACGCTGACCGCTCTGGGGCAAAAATGTCACGGCGGCCGCCCGCACCGTCAGACCGGCGGCAGTGAGCTCGGCCTTGATCGTGTCGTCCGGCGGTCCATTGGCCTCGACGGCAAGCTCGAGCATGGCCAATTGGTTTTGCGGAAGGCGGTTTTCCACCCCACGGAGCACCCAGAGAACAAACAAGGCCAGCGCCACCGAAATCAGGCCCAGCCGATCGTAGCCGGCGCCGATGCAAAGGCCGATGACGGTGACGAACCACAACGTCGCCGCCGTCGTGACCCCCTGCACCAAATTACCGCGGCGCAGGATGGTGCCGCCGCCGATGAAGCCCATCCCGGAGAGAATTCCCGTCGGAAAACGCAGCACGTCCGAACCCGAAGGCAGGACATGCGCGGCGAGCAAAAAATTCGCCTCCACCATCGAGACCGCCGCGGCCAGGCCGACCAATACGGTGGTGCGCAGCCCGGCCGGCCGGGCGCGCACTTCGCGGTCAAGTCCAATCAGGGCGGAGACGACGAATGTCAGCACCAGCCGCCAGGCGACATCAAACCATTCCACCTGCAGCGGCATGCTGATCGGTACTGCGATAAGAAAGAATTCGTCCGGCCCGTGTAAGTATTTTCCGGGCCGAACGGTCACCGCCCAAGGTCAAGCGGCGGCTTTCTCGTTTCACTCGTCCGACGAGCGGACCGACTCCTCCTCCTCCTCGCCTCCCGCCGCCTTCGCTTCCTCGTTGATCGCTTCCGACAGCTCGGTCAGCTTCTTGTCGGTTTCTTCTTCTTCGTCGAGTGTCTCCTGCAGGAGGGACGAGATTTCCTCCTCTTCCAGCGTATCGGCGAAGGCACGGGCCGTGCCGTAAGCGGCAATTTCATAATGCTCGACGCGTTGGGCCGCGCCGATGAGGTTGGCATCGCGGATGGGGTCGGGCGCTTCGCTGTCAATCGCCTCGGCGCCCTCCTCAATCAGTCCCTTCATCGCTTTGCAGGTTTTTCCCTTTGGCGTGGCCTCGAGAATTTTCAGCGCGCGGTCGAGTCGCTCGACGTGACCCTTGGTCTGCTCGAGGTGCTCCTCGATCCCGGCTTGGAGTTCTTCGTTGCTGGCCGCCTCGGCCATTTTTGGCAGCGCTTTCACCAGCTGGGTTTCGGCGCTGTAGAGGTCTTTCAGTTCGTCAATGAGGAGGTCTTTTAAGGTGTTGAGAGAGGGCATGATGATTAGAATTAAGGGTTGAGATTGAAGGTTTCAGCTGTGGCTGGAAAAACAACGAGCCCAACTTAACCGATTCGAAACAAACCACCATGGGGCGGACTCCGGTTTCTTTACCCCGCCGGTCCCGGGCTCCCTGCCCTCGTGCATCCTGCGGAAAAAAGGCCCGCGGTGGTGGGCGGCTCCTCGACAATTCCAAGGGCCTGCCGCAGTGGCGGGGAAATAGCAAAACAGAGGAACCCTCTCGGCCCGGAAGGTCTGGTAAATCGGCTGCAGCCGATTTTTTCCGATTATTATTTTCCGCTCCTTTTTCTTGATCATTGCGTCTGGCAGCGCAAGGCGCCAGCTCTTCCCTTTTCATCACGCCATTCTGTCCCAACGGGCTCGCCATGAGACATTCTCCCTCCACCGAAAAACCTCCGCCCACGCTCGAGCGCGAGTCCAACCGCGCCGCCCGCCAGCCGGACCGCCCGGTCCCATCGGCCGCACCGCCGCGCCGGCGACGCGTGGCTTATATAGTGATTGTGACGACGATCTTGCTGCTGGCCGGCATTTGGCGGTTGAACCACCGCCCGTCGGCCGGACGCGGCGCCGGCGCCCAGGCCCGCGGCGGTGGACGGTTCGGATTCGGCATGGCCGGCCCCATGCCGGTGATGGTTCAGCCGGCGGCCAAAGGTGATCTCCATCTTTATCTCAACGGGCTGGGCACCGTCACACCGACGGCCACCGTCACGGTCCGGACGCAAATCAGCGGACAGTTGGTCCAGGTCGCCTTCACCGAAGGCCAGACCGTGAAGCGCGGGGATCTCCTGGCCTTGATTGATCCCCGGCCGTATGAAGTCGCCTTGCAGCAGGCCAGCGGGCAACTCCAACAAGCACAGGCCCAGCAACAGCAGGCGCAACTCGACCTGCAACGTTATGAGCAACTCGCCCAGCAGGACTCGATTTCGAAGCAGCAGGTGGACACGGCTCGCTCGCAGGTGAATCAGTATGCCGGCGCGATTGAGGCGGACGAGGCGGCCATCCACAGCGCCCAGCTGAACCTTGCCTATTGCCACATCACCGCGCCGTTCGACGGACGCGTCGGCCTGCGCCTGGTCGATCCGGGAAACTATGTCACGCCGGGCGACGCCGGCGGCCTCGTTGTTCTGAGCCAGATGAAGCCGATCACGGTTCTCTTTTCCCTGCCGGAAGACGACATCTCCCAGGTGGCCGCCCGCCTGCACAGCGGGGCCGCCCTGCCGGTGGAGATT
>DASRHD010000345.1:0-23917 GCA_035650695.1 Opitutaceae bacterium | reverse complement strand
AAAACGCGGCGCATAGGCGCGCGCCGCGGGCGCCCGGGCCGGTGGGGTCAGCGGAGGCGGGGCCGGGCCCTGGACGGTCTGGGTGCAAACTGCGGCGATGCCTTCGCGCAGGTGCGGTGCGGCCAGGCGCAGGTACCAGGGATAAAGCGCATCGTCCTCATGCAGCACCATGGTCCAGCGGCCGCGCGCGAGTTCGAGGCAGCGGTTCCAGTTGGCCACGGCGCCGAGAGGCGGGGAGTTGGGATGGTACGAAATCGGACGGGCGGAAAAATTTTCCACGGCGCGGCGCGTTTCCGGAAGGCCGGCATCGTCGCAGACGACCACTTCAAAATCCCAGTCGCCTTCCTGGGCGGCGAGACTGGCGAGCGTTTCGGCGAGCAGGGCCGGCCGGCGAAAGGCCGGAATGCCGAAAGTGATGAGCGGGGTGGAACTCATTGCCGGGCGGCGGAAGCGCCGCGATGGCGAAAACGAATGGCGAAGGCGGACAACGAAACAGGCATGAGGTTTTCAGTGGCGCAGCCAGCAAAAGAAGCGTTAGCCCTTTGCCGAGGGCAATGCAATAGCACCAGGCCGCCGGCTTTTTTCAGCGGCCCGCTGATCATCCGCCGGGCGGACTCCGCCTCTAACGCAGGACAGAGCGTACCGGCGCGACGGCGGCGGAAACCGCGGCGGGGAATCGCCACAAATGCAGTTTATGCCACGATGGATAAAGCCCCATCAGGCAAGCCGCCGCGCCGCCGAGCGCCCACCGGACGGCATGGCGCGCGCGGCGCTTCTTCCGTTGCCTTTGAAAATAAGGCTCGGCGCCGACGCTGGTGGGTCGGTTTTCCGAGCGGGAAAAATCGTGAATCAACCCGGGCTCGGCCACGCGCGCGAACGCCTGGCGGAAATCGTCCGGCTGAATCTCGCGAAGCAGGAAGTTCAGCTTTGCATAAGCATAGTCCGGGTCGCAGGCGAAGCGGGGAAAGAGCAGAAAGGTGTGTGGAATCTCTCGCGCAACGAGCGTGAAAATGAGGCGGTGAAACATTTCCGCCAGGACGGCCTTTTGGCCGGAAGGATCGGAGGTTTTGAGCAGTCCGCCCGGCACGCTGCCGTCGGTCCCGCCAATGCGTATCCGGCTGGCGGCGGCGGCATCCAGCTCGCGGATGGGAATGTAGACATGGTCGACGGCGAATCGATTCTCGGCGAGAAACGTTTCCAAAGTGGTGCAGAGCGCGGGATTCTTGACGATATAAGGAGTGTCCGGCCGGGCCAAGTCGTGCTCAAGGCCGGCGTCGCAATGCGGGAAATAATCGCGGGACCAGTTTCGGCGGGTATAACCGGTATCAAGGCCGAGCTCGGTCAGCAGCCGGACTAAAAAAGTCGTGCCCGCGCGACCGGTGCCGGTGATGACGACCTTGCGGGGAGGTGATTTTTTGTCCGCTGGCATGCTGCGAGCGGCGCCGTTTCGGGCGGCCTGACCTGAAGTGCGCACGCTCGATGAAGAAGACGCAGCGTGGCGGCGGAGGTTTCCCGAAATCGGCCTGTTTTTCCATGAATCGGAAAAACAAGGCTGCCGCCGTCTTCGCGTTAAAAATTTTAATGGTGTTTTATACCCAGGAAGACGGATCAATTCGGAGAAGGATTGAACCGCTGGCGCAACGCCTGCCAGACCGTGTCGACATCGATATTTTTCACGCAATAGTTGCGGTAGGAATCGCCGGGCACACACTTGTCCGGCGCGATGCAGCTCCGGCAGGGAAGGGGTGGCTGGAGGACGAGATGGCGCGGGCCGAGCGGCCGCCACATCACGGCGTTTTGCGAACCAAAGAGCGCGACGACCGGCGTGCCCACCGCCGCGGCGACGTGCATCGGGCCGCTGTCGTGGCAGAGCAGGGTGGCGCTGAGCCGGATGAGCGCGGCGAGTCGCGGCAACGAGAGGGGCTCGGCCAGCGCCAGAAGATGGCTTTGCGCGCGCCGGCGGATCTCCGCGATCAATGCCGCCTCCCCCGGGCCGCCGACGAGCACGACCTGCGCCGCAAGTTCGTCCTGCGCGCGGTCGCAGATGGCGGCAAAGCGCTCCGCCGGCCAAAGACGAAAGGCGCTGCGACTGCCGGGGTGCACGAGCAGGACCGGACCGGCAGCGCCGACGATCCGGCTCATTGCAGCGAGGTCCTCTGCGCGCGGCTCCAGTTTTGCCTCGTGTGAGACGACCGGGATTTGCTGTCCGGCCAACAGGCCGAGCGTGGTCTCGGTGATGTGGCTGGTCTCATAGGCGGAGCGATCCACCGGGACAGGACGATTGTAGACCCAGCCGAAGCGGGTCCGCATCTGCAGTACACTGCGCACCGCCGCCCCGCTCAACGCGGTGACAAGCGCGCTGCGGTCATTGCAGTCGAGGTCGAAGACGTGGGTGAATTTTTCCCGGCGGAGCGCACGCCAGAATGCCAGCTGCCGCCCCAGGCCGCGGGAGGGATAGGGCAGGACGGCGTCAACGTCGGAATTGAGGGAAAGAATGTCGGCAAAGCGCTCCTCGGTCAGGACGGTGAGGCGGGCCCGCGGCCAGTGGAGCCGGAGGTTGCGCAGGAGCGGAGCGAGCAGAACGATATCGCCGAGATAACGGCGCCGGATGACCAGGATGCGCGGCGGATCGGAAGCGGTCATGCAATCGAGGAATCTTGAATGAGAGGCAACGGGCGGTGCGAGACAAGCCTGACCCCGGCCGTTAGCCGGCCGGCGTTTTTTGGCGCCCGAGGAGCCGCGCCAGGTTGAGGAGCGGCTTGATCAGGCGGTGCCGCAACCAGTAAATCCGGTACCAGCCGCGGCCGAGACGGGCGAACAACGCGGTTTGGGCCGCCCGGTTTTCGGGGGTCGCCGACGCGTAGTGAACGGAATAATACAGGCAGCGGAAAAGGGCGCGCCGTTCCGTCGCCGAGCGCGGCCGGCCGGCGGCGTCCACGGGCAGGCAGGCGGCGTAACGGGCGAAGAGATGCAGGCGGTCCTCCGGCCCGACCTTGGCCCGGCGGTTGGCCTCGCTTTGCTGGCCGGGATGGAGGCGGAAGGCGCAGAGCGGCTCGGCGACGTATTCCAAGTCTCCGGCGGAGAGGAGGTGAAACCACATTTCCAAGTCCATCAGCTGGCGCCACCCCGGGTCGAACCCGCGGCGGGCGGCGGAGCGGCGGAACATGACGGCAGACGGCTCGCCGACCAGGCTGCGGTCGGCGCAGAGGCAGCGGGCGACCAGCTCCGGCCCGCGGTGGCGACCGGCCGACAGTTCGCTCCAGGTTCCGACCGGGCGGGAGCTTGGATCGAGCACGACGCGGGCGGTAGCAACGAGCGCAATGCCGGGGTCGGCCCGGAGCCGGGCGGCCATCTGGCCGAGGGTTCCGCCGGAGGCGAGGAGGTCGTCAGCGAAGACGAATTTGACATATTCGCCCCGGGCCTGCTCCAGGCACCAGTTCCAATGCGCGACCATGCCGAGGTTGGACGATTGAAAAAACAGCCGGAGCCGAGGATCGCGGCCGTCATAACGCCGGAGAAGGTCGGCACTGCCGTCGTGGGAACGGTCGTCGCTGATGATCAGCTCATAGTCCCCCTCGTCCTGCATCAGGACCGAATCGATCGCTTCGGGAAGGAAGCGCGCGCAATTGTAGTTGGGAATGAGAACGCTGATCTTGGGCGCGGAAGGCATGCCGGGAGCGGTGGAGCGGGTTCCGGAGGTGGCCGTTTTTTAAAACCGGGGCGGGCCGCGGAACGGAGCCGCGAGGCGGCTAGAGGGCAAAGCGGCCGGCATACTTGCCGCTGATCCCGCGCCGGCTGTGCTGGAAGGCGAGGACGACTGACATCAGATTGCGGCGGAAGCGGCCTTCGTATTTCAGGGCGCGCATGGTTTCGCGTCTGATCGAATTTCGAATAAAGCTGATGACGCCGGGAAACTCTTTTTCGTATTCACGCGCCAGGGTGATGAAATTACGGATCTGATAATAGCGGCGGAGGGGCGAATAGCAGCTGAGCAGTTTTTTCTTGCCCAATGCCAGCCAGGGCCGGCGGGTGGTGAGCTGGCCGAGGCGGTGGATGGTCAGGGGAAGGGCGGTTCGGGCGATGACCAATCCCCGGTGCTGGGCCCGGAGACAATAGTCATGGTCGATGTGATCGATGAAGAAATCCTCGCGGAAAAGGCCGATCGTCTCGAACTTCTCTCGACCGATCAGCGTGCCCGAGGTGATGATGAGGTTTTCCCTCGACCAGAGTTTGCCATGGCACAGCGGCACCTTGCCTTCCGCAATGGTGCCGTCCTCCAGCAAATGGTAATAATTGGAGCCGAGCATGCCGAGCTTGTCCCCCAATTCGGCGGAGCAGTCGATGTATACCCGGATCAAACTCTGGATGGTGGAGGGAAAGATTTTCGTATCCTGGTCGAAAAGGAGAAACCAGCGGAAGCCCTTTGCCGTCGCCGCCTGAATGCCGAGATTGTGTCCGGCCGCCACCCCGGCGTTAACGCCGTTTTCCACCAGGGTGACTTTGTCGCCTTTAAACCGGCGCAGCTTTTCCCGCGAACTTTCGTCCGAGCAGTTATCGATGATGACGGTATGGACCGCCGTTTCGATGATCGTATTGATGCATTCCACCGATGAATCATCGGGGTTGAAAGTGACCACGATGGCGCAGACGTCTGCGGGGGTTAAGTCGGGGAGAGGCACAGGGGCGAAATAGGCTGGAGGCGGCTAAGATGTTAAATGCAGGGTTGAGGAAAGGGTGGAAGAAAAGTTAGATCAAATGAAGACGCATTGCAAAGGGTCCTTTTCACGCCACCGAAAGCGGAGCGACCGCCTGGCCGTCGTACAACGACTTATAGAGCGGATTGGACTGGTAGAGCCGGGCGTGGTTCCCCTCGCCAATGACCCGTCCCCGATCGAAAACCAGAATCATGGTTGCGTCGCGAATGGTGCTGAAGCGATGGGCAATGATGATCACGGTCTTGCCGATGACGAGCTTTTTCAGGGCGGCCTGAATGGCGGCCTCGCTTTCGCTGTCGAGGGCGCTGGTGGCTTCGTCGAGGATAAGGAGGGGGGCGTTGCGGAGGAAGGCGCGGGCGATGGCGACGCGCTGCTTCTGTCCGCCGGAGAGCTGCGAACCGCGCTCGCCGACGACCGTGTCGTAACCCTGCGGCAGCAGGTTCATGATGAAATCGTGGGCGTACGCGTCGCGTGCCGCGGCCATGACCTCTTCACGCGTGGCATCAGGCCGGCCGACGAGCAGGTTATTGTAGAGGGTTTCGTTGAAGAGGACCGGATCCTGCGAGACAATGGCGATATTGCGCCGCAGGTCGGCGGTGCGCATGGCCCGGAGATCGATGCCATCGATCGTGACCATGCCGGCGGTGACGTCATAAAAGCGCGGCACAAGGTTGGCAAAGGTGGTCTTGCCCGCACCACTCGGTCCGACCAGGGCGCAGATCGCGCCGGCGGGAATGCGCACGGTGACGTCGCGGAGGGCGGGCGTCTCCTCCTTCTTTTTATAGGCGAAGGTGGCGCCGATGAAGGCGATTTCGCCGCGCAGGCGTGTTACCGTCACCGGATTTGGCGGATCGGCGATGGTATTGGGCTCGTTTAGCACCTCCTCCAGTCGCTGAAGCGAGACGCCGCCGCGTTTCAGTTCGTTGTTGATCGCGCCCAGCCGCTTGATCGGATTATAACTGATATAGAGGGCGGTGATGATCGAGATGAACGACGCGAGATCGAGGCGCAGGCGGTAGGCATAGACAAAAGTGAAGGCGATGCCGATGGCGGAAATGATTTCGATCGTAGGCGTGAGCGCCTGGGCATACTTGGCCACTTTCATCTGCGCCCGCACCATCATCCGGCTCAGTCCGGCGAAACGCTGGGTTTCGTAATCCTCCAGGCCGAAGGCGCGGACTTCCTTCACCCCGGCGAGATTTTCCGTGAACCGGTCGGTGATGCTGTCGCCGTGGCTCTGCAGGATTTCAGTGCGTTGGACGAGCTTTTTGCCGACGTAGCGGATGGGAAAAACACAGAGGGGAACGGTGACGAGACAGACGGCGACAAGCGCCGCGCCGCGCTCGTGGAAGGCGAGGTAGCTGACGTAGCCGAGCGCACAGATCAGGGTCACCGGCTGCTGGGTCAGGTCGTTGGAAACGGTGGTGAGGGTGTTCTGCAGCTGGTTGGTGTCGCCCAACCCGCGGGTGATGAGCTCGCCGCTCGACATGCGCTGAAAGAAGGCGAGAGGCAGCTCCTGGAGCTTGCGGAAATAATCGTAGCGGATGGCCTCGAGGATGCGGACGCCGGCGTACTGGATCAGGTAGTTGTTGAAATAGCCGGCGACGCCGCGGACGATGAAGATGAAGGGCAGCCAGAGGGCGATGCTCCAGAGCTGGAGCGGAGTGAGCGGTGCGGCGTTGGCGCCGAAAATGCGCGGGAAAACATACTTCACCATCGCCGGCAGACCCGCACCATTGGCCGCGCCCGCCAGTAGACCGCATATAATTCCCCCGATCAGCGGCGCGCGGACGGCGCGCAGATATTTGAAATAGGGGAGGAAGCGGCGCATTAGCTAAAACACTAAAACAGGCGAGGCGATCGCGACGCGAGCGTCAAATGCTGCCGGCCAAAGGTCAATCCTTCGACGCCCGCACGTCGAGCGCGTCGCGCAGGCCGTCGCCGAGGAAGTTGAGCGAGAAAAGGGTGAGGGAGAAAATGCTGCCGGGAAAGACCAGCAGCCAGGGAAACTCCTCCATCTTTTCCGCGCCATCCTTGATCAACGTGCCCCACGAGCTCATCGGTGCGTCCACCCCCAGGCCGAGGAAGCTGAGAAACGACTCGAGCAGCATGACCGCCGGGATTGTCAGGGTGGTGTAGACGATGATGGGGCCGAGAATGTTCGGGATCATGTGTCGGAAGATGATGCGCCCCGGCCCGTAGCCGAGCGCGCGCGCCGCCTCGATGAATTCCATTTTCTTCACCGAAAGGATCTGGCCGCGCACGATCCGGGCCATGGTCAGCCACTCGACCGCGCCGATGGCGGCGAACAGCAGGAGGATTTTGCCCATGCCCTGGCCGAAGCTCAGCCATCGGTACTGCGACAGCCAGGCGTCGACCTTCTGCATCGGGTCCTTGAGGAAAACCATGAGGAGGATGACGAAGATGGTAAAAGGCAGCGCGTACATGATATCGACGATCCGCATCATGACCGTGTCGACCTTGCCACCGAGATAACCGGCGACAGCGCCGTAGGTCACGCCGATGATCAGCGCCACAACCGAGGCGACGAGGCCGACGAGGAGGGAAATCCGGCCGCCGAAGAGAATGCGGGCAAAAAGATCGCGGCCGAGCGTATCGGTGCCGAGCCAGTGCTGGGCGCTGGGCGGCGCGGCGCCGAGGTCGAGGTTCTGGATTTCGTAGGATTGGGAAAAAAGCGGCCCGAGGAAGCAGAGCAGGGCAAGCGCGATCAACACGACGCCGCCGAAAACCGCGGGTTTGTTCTTGCGCAGGCGGTGCCAGGCGTCGCTCCAGAGCGAATGCCCCTGCTCGAGCTGGCCGGCGGCCAGATCGGCGGAGGGAAGGTCCTTGGGCGAAAGCGTGGGCATGGCGCGGCGATTATTCAAATCTCAGCTTCGGATTGAGCCAGACCTGCACGACGTCGACCACGAGGTTGAGCGCGATGATGAGGGCGGCATAAAGAATGACCGTGCCGGTGATGAGGGTGTAGTCGCGGTTGAACGCGCTGGTGACAAACTCGCGACCGAGGCCGGGAATCTGGAAGATGGTTTCGATGACGAACGAGCCGGTGAGGATATCGGCGATGCCCGGGCCGAGGAAGGCGACGACCGGAAGCAGGCCGCCGCGCAGGGCATGACGGAAAATGATCCGCAGCTCGGAGGCGCCCTTGGCCCGCGCGGTGCGGATATAATCCTGGTTCAGGACTTCGAGCATGCCGCCGCGGGTAAGCCGGGCAATGTAGGCGGCGTAATAGCCGCCGAGCGTGAGCGCGGGCAACACGCGGTCGGCGGGCGTGTACCAGCCGGAGGCGTTGAACCAGCCGAAGTGGATCGCGCAGACGAGGACGAGCAGCGGTCCCATGACGAAGGTCGGCACGCAGATGCCGACCATGGCCAGGCCGGAGGCGCCGTAATCGAGCCAGGAATTGCGGCGGGCGGCGGCGAACACGCCGGCGGTCAGCCCGAGAACGAGCGCGACGAGGAGCGCCTCGGTGCCAAGCTCGATCGAAACGGGAAGCTTTTCGGCGATGATTTCATTGACCGTCCGGTTGGGATATTTGAATGACGGCCCGAGGTCGCCGTGGAGCAGGCTGCCAAGATAGTTGAAATATTGCTTCCAAAGCGGCTGATCGAGGCCGTAGTGGGCTTCCAGATTGCGCAAGATTTCCGGGGTGACCGCCTTCTCCGCGGTGAATGGACCGCCGGGCACGAAGCGGATCATGAAAAATGTCACCGTGACGATGACGAAAAGGACGGGGATCGTCTCGAGGATGCGGCGGGCGATGAAACGGAGCATCGGCGGTCAGGAGACAGGACGGGCGCGGCAAAGGCAAGCGGCGGGAGCCGATCTCAGCGGTCGATATCGACATACTGCCATGGGTGCATGTCGAGCAGCGTCGGCCAGTAGCCCTTGACCTTCGGGCTCACCAGGTGAACGCGGGTGTAGTAATAAATCGGGATGATGGGCAGCTGATCGACAAGAATAGCGTCCATTTTTTGATAGATTTCGTAGCGATCCTGGTCATTTGGGGCGGCGCGTGAGGCGGCGAGGAGGCGGTCGTATTCCGGATCGCTCCAGTTGGTATCATTGTTGCCGCCTCCGGTTTCCCAGAGATCGAGAAAAACGTTCGGGTCGATGTAATCGGCAATCCAACCGTAACGCCCCAGCTGATAATTTTTCGTATTCAGGGCGTCGAGGTAGACTTTCCATTCCTCATTGTGGAGACTGATGTCGACGTTAAGGTTCTTTTTCCACATTTGCTGGATGGCCTCGGCGATGGCGCGGTGACCCTCCGAGGTGTTGTAAAGCAGCTCGAGCGGGGGAAAGCCGCGGCCGTCCGGGTAACCGGCTTCAGCCAGCAGGCGGCGGGCTTCATCGACCGTCCCGGTCAGTCGGGCCCGCGGCACGTAGCCGGCGACCCCGGGATAACTGACGGCGTAGGCGGGCTGCTCGTCGCCCTTGACGACGTTCTTGATCAGGCTTTCGCGATCGATGGCGAGGGCGAGGGCCCGGCGTACCTTGACATTGTCCAGGGGTGGCCGCTTCACATTGCAGGAATAAAAATAAAGCCCGAGGAAGGGCGCGATCCGGAGCTGGTCGGGATGATCGCGTTTGTAGAATGGAATCTTGTCCGGCGGCAGCTCGCTCGTGATGTCGAGCTGGCCGGTGCGAAACATATTCTCCTCCGCGTTGGCGTTTTCCACCGGAAAGAAATCGATTTCATCGAGTTTGACATTGGCCCGGTCCCAGTAGGTGGGGGAGCGCTCAACCACCAGCCGTTGATTGGGCTGCCATGATTTGAGCCGGAAGGGACCGTTGCCGACGAAGTTTCCCGGCCGCGTCCAGTCCGTGCCCTTGCGGTCCAGGCCGCCGAATTTCGCGATCACTTTCACCGGCACGGGAAACCACGCCATGTGACACATGGCTTTCAGCAGGTACGGCGTGGGATGCGTTAGGGTGATCTGGAGCGTGTGCGCATCGGGCGCCTTGATCCCGACTTGGGAAAAATCCTTCAACTTGCCATCATAGTAGTCCTTCGCCCCGGCGACATAGTTGAAAATCATGTAGGCGTATTCGGCGCCAAGGCTGGGCGTGAGCATACGCTTGTAAGAAAGAAGAAAATCCTGCGCCGTAACCGGGTCGCCATTGGACCATTTGGCATCCTCGCGCAGATGGAAGGTGTAAACGAGATTGTCCGGCGATATCTCCCACGATTTGGCCACGCCGGGGATCGGATGCTGATCGTGCGGATCGTAGGAGACCAGGCCCTCGAGCAGGGCCAGGATGATATTGAATTCCGGCACACCATTCACGGCTTGCGGATCGATATCCTGCGGCTCGGTGCCATTGCCGAAGTTGAGGATTTTTTTCGGGGGGGCGCCGGCGACGGAATCCGCGGAGTGCCGGCCGCAGCCGTTGAGGAGCAGCGCGGCGGCGACGAAAAGAGCGAGCAGGCGGTTTCCCATCGGGAAAAGTCGACAGAATCCGACGGTTTTAGTTTCCATCGAGATAAACGTATTTGTAGGGGTGGTGATCGAGCAAGGTGGGATGCCAGTTCTTCACCGACGGTTGGAGGAGAAAAACGTGGGTGTTGAAATAAAGCGGAACGACCGGCGCGGCGTCGAGCAGCAGCCGCTCGGCTTGCTGAAAAAGCCCGGCCCGGCCGGCCGGATCCGCCGTCCGCCCCGCTTCGTCGAGCAGATGGTCGTAATCCGGACTGGACCAGCCGGTATTGTTATTGCCGTTATCGCTGCGCCAGACGGCGAGAAATGACCCGGGATCGAGGTAGTCCGCCTGCCAGTCATAAAGCAGGATCTGATAATTGCCGGCCTGGCGGTCGGCGAGCACGACCTTGAGCTCCTCGTTGACCAGCCGGACGTCGAGGCCGAGTTCCCGCCGCCACATTTCCTGCACCGCCTCGCAGACCACCCGGTGATTTTCCGACGTGTTGTAAAGCAGCTCGAGCGGCGGCAGGCCCTTGCCGCCGGGATGGCCGGCCTCGGCGAGCAGCTGCCGGGCGGCGGCGAAGTCGGTCGTCACCGCCGTCGGCGGAGTATAGCCGGGAAGGCCGGGCGGGGTGAAGGAGGTGGCCGGCTGCTGGCCGCCGCGCAGGATTTTGTCGACAATCACCTGACGGTCGATCGCGAGCGAAAGGGCGCGGCGCACGCGCTCGTCCTTCAGCGGCGGGCGGCGAACGTTGAGCCGGAAAAAATAAGTGTCGAGCACGGGATCGGTGCGGAGGAACTGCGGCGAGCCATGGCGATAGGCATCGATCTTGCCGACCGGCAGCGTATCGGTGAGGTGGAGCTGGCCGGCGCGGAAGGCGCGTTCGGCAGCATCGACGCTGTCGAACGGGAAAAAATGGATCGCCTGCAGCCGCACCCGCGCGGCGTCCCAATAGTTGGGCGATTTCTCCACGACGATTTCCTGACCGGGCCGCCATGATTTGAGGACGAACGGCCCGTTGCCGACGAGCCGGCCCGGTTGCGCCCAGGGATTGCCGCGCGCGTCGGGCGGCCCGTAGGCGGCGATGCTGCGCAGGTGGACCGGAAGCCAGATCGGATGGCAGAGCATGGCGGGAAACTGCGGTGTCGGCTGCGCCAGGGTGACCTGGAGGGTGTGCGCGTCCGGCGCGGCCACGCCGACGCCGGAAAAATCCCCCCACCGGCCGCGATTGAAATCCTCCGCGCCGCGCACGACATAAAGCATGCTGGCGTCCGGCGCGGCGAGCGATGGGGCAAGCGCGCGCCGCCACGAGTCGACAAAATCCTGCGCCGTGACCGAGTCATCGTTGGACCATTTCGCATCGCTGCGGAGATGAAAGGTGTAAACCAGGCCGTCCGACGAAATCTCCCAGGACTCGGCCACGCCGGGCACGGGATGCAAGTCGGTGGGATCTTCCGCGACCAATCCTTCGAACAGCGCGGAGATGACGCCGTACTCGCTCAGGCCGCTGGCGAGTTGGGGATCGAGCCCGCTGATTTCATAACCGAGCCCGCGGTAAAGGACCTGTTCGCGATTGCCTTGTTGCACCGCGGTCTGGCGCCGGGCGCAGCCGGCAAAGACCGCCAGGATGACCAGCGCGCAGAAAAGTTTTGACCAGAGGTGCGAACCCATCCTGCGCATCGTTGCCAGAGGTTATTTTTTTTGAATCAGCGCAACGGCATGCGCCGCGACCGCGAGGCCGCGGCCGAGTTCATCGACCTCTTCGTTGGTCGTGGCCTTGATGCCGATGGCATCGGGCGTCAGGCCGGTCGAGTCGGCGAGCGCGGCCTTCATGGCCGTGAGCTGTGGCGCAATTTTCGGGCGGGCCGCGATCAGGGTGGCGTCGATGTTAACCGGCGCACAGCCGGTCTTTTTCAGCTCGGCGATGACGCGCCGGAGAAGGAGCTGGGAATCGACATTTTTGTAGGCCGGATCGGTGTTGGGGAAGAAATGACCGATGTCGGGCAGGCCGGCCGCACCGAGCAGCGCGTCGCAGATCGCATGGGTCAGGCAGTCCGCGTCGCTGTGGCCGTCGAGCCCGAAGTCGACGGCAAAGCGCACGCCGCCGAGGATGAGCGGCCGGCCGCGAACGATGCGGTGGATGTCATAACCATGACCGATGCGGAAAGAGGGCATGTTTCAGGGGCGAGATTGATCTTTCGAAAGCAAAAACTCCAGCCAGGCGAGGTCCGCGGGGGTGGTGAGCTTGGGATTGGGATGAGGGTTTTCCAACAACGCCACCGGCGCGCCGAGCAGCTCCACCGCCTGGGCGTCGTCGGTGATGCGGAGCTTTTTTTCCGCCACGCGGGCGTAGGCGCGGGCGACGAGCTGGCGGGAAAAAACCTGCGGCGTCTCCATCGCCCACAGGCGGGTGCGGTCGAGCGTGCGCAGCCGGGCGCCGTCGCGGCCTTTCAGCGTGTGCTCTTTCACCGTGTCGGTGACGCGATGCGCGAGGACGACGGCATTCTCCCTGCGGACAATTTTGTGCAGGGCGGCAAGTTGTTCGGCCCGGACCAGCGGCCGCGCGCAGTCGTGGATGAAAACGTAGCCGATGTCATCGGGCAGCGCCTCGAGGGCGCGGGCGACGGAATGCTGGCGTTCGGCCCCGCCTGGCACAAACACCGCCGGCGTCGGAGCGTAGGCCATCAGGCCGTGGAGTTGCGCCGTGCCGCGGTGGACAATGACGTAGAAGTCGGCGATACCGCTGGCCTGAAAGGCGGCGGCGGAGTAGGAGAAGACAGGCCGCCCGGCGAGCGGGGCGAGGATCTTGTCCGGCACGGCATCCTGCATACGCGCGCCGCGGCCGGCGGCGAGAAGGATGGCGGCGACACGGCTCATGTTCGGAAGTCAGAGTTCAGAGGACAGAAGTCAGAAAGTTGAATATGCAAAGACCAATTATTCTTATTTCTGATCGCTGATCTCTGGTTTCTGGCCCAACTCGGCCAAAATCGAGCGGGCGGTCGCCGCCGGATCCTTGGCCTTGAGGATGGGACGGCCGACTACGATGTAATTGGCTCCGGCGCGGGAGGCCTCCGCGGGGGTGAGGGTACGCTTCTGGTCGTCACCGCCGCTCTCGCCCGCCAGCCGGATGCCGGGCGTGACAAGTTGGATGCCGGGGGACAGCTGCGCGCGCAGCAGCGGCACTTCCAGCGGCGAGCAGACCAGCCCGAGGAGTCCGGATTCGGCGGCGAGGCGCGCGAGGCGGCCCACCTGGGCCTCGGGCGCCGCCGTCACGCCCGTCTCGGCCAGCGCGGCAGCGTCCATCGAGGTCAGCACGGTCACGCCGAGGAGAAGCAGGTCGGGTCTGGCCTGTTCCTGGGCCGTCCGCGCCGCCGTCAGCATTTCCCGGCCGCCCGCGGTGTGGAGCGTGAGCATGCCGATGGGGAGGGACGCGACCGACTCGACCGCCCGGGCCACGGTGTGCGGAATATCGTGCAGCTTGAGATCGAGAAACACCTGGAAGCCGAGGCCGGCGACCTCACGGACGTAGTCGGGGCCGTAGGCGGTGAACATCTGCAGGCCGATCTTGACCCAGCGGACCGAGCCGCGGAGCGAGCGGAGAAGGGGAGCGGCGGCTTCGCGCGTCGGCACGTCGAGGGCGAGGATGAGATCGCAAGGCATGGGATTGGACCGCTAATGCAGGCTAGGGCGGACGGATGGGAAGTCGAAGAGGAAAAGGAGAAAGCATGAAGCGGGGAATTGTCCATGTTACAAATTTTCCTTTCCGGCATTTCTGCCTTAAAAATCAATTTCGCTTCCCGCCGGTTTTTCTGTTTTGGATCGGCTTCCTTAGCGTGCATCAGCGGTCTTGAATCTCATGGGATCGGTTTCTCTTTTTTCTCCGGCCAAGCTCAACCTCTTCCTCGCCGTCACCGGTCGGCGGCCGGACGGTTACCACGACCTGCTGTCTGTCGCGGCCCCGGTGAATTTTGGCGACCGGTTGAAAATCGAGACGCGCACTGGTGGCGAATTTTCACTGGAGTGCGATGAGCCGGCGGTGCCGCGGGATGAGTCCAACCTTGTGCTCAAGGCGGCGCGGCTGTTTGCCGAGGCGACGGGCTGGCACGACGGTGCGGCCTTTTTTCTGGAAAAGCGCATTCCGATGGGCGCGGGCCTGGGCGGCGGCAGCAGCAATGCGGCCGCGGCGCTGCGCGGGCTGAACTTTCTCGCCGGCGAGCCGCTCGATCGCGTGGCCCTGACGGCGCTGGCGGCCCGGGTGGGCTCGGACTGCGCGCTCTTCTTGCCCGGCAGTCCGGTCGTGATGCGCGGCCGGGGTGAACGGGTCGAGCCTGTCGCCGCCGAAGCCGCCGCGCGCCTGCGCGGCCGCCGCGTGCTGGTTTTCAAGGCCGGCTTTGGCATCGCCACGCCCTGGGCCTATGCGCAGTTGGGATCCGGCGGCGAAAAGAGCTATTTGTCGCCGGGCGAGGCGGAAGCCAGGCTGGAGCGGTGGCTCGACAATGCCCAAGCTCCGGCTGAAGCACTGCTGTTCAATTCATTTGAGCCGCCAGTTTTTAGAAAATTTCCCGCCCTGCCGGTCATGCTCGAGACGTTGACGGCTGAGTTCGGGCTGGCGCCGCATCTTAGCGGCAGCGGCAGCGCCTGCTTTGCGCTTTTGCCGGACAGCATGGTGACGGCGGCACTGGTGGCGCGGATTCAGGCGGCGTGGGGCGAATCGGCGCTGATCATCGAAGGACGAATTTGTTAAAAATCCGCCGAATCCTTGTTGACCCACCGTGCGTTGAACACGTTATCCTCCAACGCCGCCGGCTGCCCATGTCCGGCGGTCGCCGACCATGGAATCCCGCGCCAAAGAAGAGCTTGTCGTGCAAGGCATCTCCGCCTCGCAAGGGATCGCTTACGGGCAGATTTTTCTCTACGTGCAAAGCGACGTCGAGGTGCCTTCATACCAGGTCGACTCGGACAAGCGGGTGGAGGAGATCGGGCGCTTCGAGCATGCCCTCCTCACCACCCGCCAGCAGATCGCCAAGATCCAGGACGAAGTGGAAAAAAATCTCGGTCCGGACGAGGCCCGCATCTTCGACGCGCACCTGATGGTGCTGGAGGACCAGGCGCTGATCGGCGAATCGATCCGGGAATTCGAAAAAACCGGCCTGAACATTGAGACCTGCTTTCAAAAGGTCGCCGCCCGCTACATCAAGGCGTTTGACGAAATCGACGACGAGTATCTCCGCGAGCGCGCCGGCGACATCCGCGACGTGACCCAGCGGGTGCTGCAAAATCTTCTCGGACAGGCGGCCAACAACCTCAGCCGCCTCGCCGACAAGCGCGTCGTCGTGGCCAATGATATCTCGCCTTCCGAATCGGCCAGCATCGATCGCAGCCAGGCGCTTGCCATCGTCACCGACACCGGGAGCCGGACCAGCCATGCGGTCATCGTCGCCCGCTCCATGAAAATTCCCGCCGTCGTGGCGGTGCGCGACCTCACCCGGCGGGTGCGCAGCGGCGACTGGGCGATCGTCGACGGCTACGACGGTGTCATCATCGTCAACCCCACCGAGCAGACGCTTTTCCGCTACGGCAAAATCCAACGCGAAAAGAAATCCTTCGAGCAGCGCCTGCTTGACGCCAGCCGCGAACCGGCGATCACGCTCGACGGCGAGCACGTCACGCTCATGGCCAACATCGAAAAGGTCGAGGAGGCGGCGCAGGCGCGCGAGCTGGCGGCGGAGGGGGTGGGGCTTTTCCGCACCGAGTACCTTTATCTCAGCTCGTCCCGCATCCCCAGCGAGCAGGAACAATTCGTCGCCTACAAGGCGGCGGCGGAGGCGCTGGCTCCGCATCCGGTCGTCATCCGCACGCTTGACCTCGGCGGAGACAAGCCCATGACCGCCGCGCCCGACCTGTTTCCCCGCGAGGACAACCCTTTCATGGGCTTCCGGGCCATCCGCTTCTGCCTGGAAAACGTCGAGCTTTTCAAGAACCAGCTCCGCGCCATTCTCCTCGCCAGCGCCCACGGCAACGTCCGCATCATGTACCCGATGATCAGCGGGGCGGAGGAACTCGACCGGGCCAACGCCATCCTGCTTGAGTGCAAGGCTGAGTTGAAGAAACGCCGCCAGCCCTTTGACGAAAATCTCGCCGTGGGGAGCATGATCGAGATCCCCAGCGCCGCCATCACGGCCGACATCCTCGCACAGAAATGCGGCTTTTTCAGCATCGGCACCAACGACCTGATACAGTACCTCCTCGCGATCGACCGGGTGAATGACCGTATCGCGCATCTTTACGAGCCGTCCCATCCCGCCGTCCTCCGCACTCTCAAGCGAATCATCGAGGAGGCGCACCGCGCCAAAATCAAAGTGGCGGTGTGCGGCGAGATGGCTGGCGATCCGATTTATGTGCCGCTCTTGCTCGGCTTGGGAGTGGACGAACTCAGCATGACGCCGGTCCTCCTCCCGGCGGTAAAATATCTTGTGCGGGCGATCAAAATGGCCGATGCCCGCAAGCTCGCCCGCGAAGCGTTAGAGATGGACGACCCGAAAAAAATCCACGCCACGTTCGATGCCTTTTATCGCTCGCGGGTGAAAGTGGAATGAGACGGGGAGCAAGCCGGTCCTCGGTTTGCCGCGTTTAAATCTGCCGGTCCGCTCGCTGGAGCGGTGGTGGCGGTAACAGGGGTCGCCGGTCTAGGCGGGCGGTGGGATCGCCCTGCTTTGCATAAAATTTCAGGCGGAACCGTGCCGGCCTGTGATTAGTATTTATTATGCAATCTATAATATTATTTTAGATAAACTTATTATGGACATCAAAGTCAATCTCCTATTAGGATAATTGTTAGGCCTGTTCCGCTTGTAAAGCGGGGCTCTCTCCTACCAAGGCCTAACCCAAACCAAACCACCCTGCACCATGATCAAACTGCATCGCAGTATCATACTGCCTGCGCTGGCGTTGCTTTGCGCAACATCAGTGCGGGCCCAAACCACCACGCCCGCAAGCGACGAAACTTATAAACTCGACGAGTTCAACGTCTCGGCCAGCGCGGTCAGCGGTTATTCCGCGTCCGAGTCGATGACCGGTACGCGTGTCGCCACCCAAATCAAGGACCTGCCGTTCACCATCAACGTTATGACCAGTGATTTTCTGGAAGACTTCGGCATCTTCCAGATTGACGACAGCCTGACCCAGATCGGCGGCTTCACTCAGATCGACATCGGCGGCGGTTTCAACCTTCGCGGTTTCTCCGCCACCTCGCAATTGCGCGACGGCTTCTACCGCCTTGGCCGCTACGGCTCAACCAACATCGCCCGCATCGAAGTAATCAAGGGGCCGAACGCCGGTATCTACGGCCGCACCTCGCCCGGTGGCATGGTCAACATGATCTCCATCGCGCCCAAGAAAGAGGAGACGGAAAGCCTCACGGTCAATTTCGGCAGTTTCAAGACCACCCGGTTCATTGCCCAGGGAACCGGCTCGATCACCAAAAATACCTATTATATTGTCAATGTGGCCCAGCTGAACCGCGACTTCGACATGGACATTCACCACAATCGGGAAAACCAGGCATTTCTGGCGGTAAAGCACGATTTTGCGGACGGTTCCCACCTCTTGGTCTCAGCGGAATATTTTCTGCAAATCAATCATGCCCCATCCTCCAGTGCGCCGATGATCTTGGACCAGAAAAACACCGCCGCCACCACGGATGACTTGGCAATCGGTTATGCCAAAAACCTGGCCAAGTACAACGCTTTTGGTCCCTTCAGCCAGCTGAATCGCGGCAGCATTACCTTCCTGGCGGTTTATGACAAGCGCATCAACGACTGGTGGAGCACGCGCATTGGCGTGCAGAACTTCCGCGCCCGGCGCTGGGATTACAACCAGAACAGCGGGTGGGGTGGTATTATCGTCAACTCGACGACTCCTGCTAATAATTACCTCGAGACACGTTCCACCCAGGTCCGCTTCGGCGAGATCATGGAGGATGGCGGCGGCGTCCAGTTCGATAATGTCTTCAATTACCACGTAGCCGGGGTGGGGGCCAAGACGCTCGTGACCATGGACCTCAACGATTATTATCGCTGGGATCCCACGCGCGACACCCTGAAGGACGCGACTTATAATGCCTGGGCGGCAGGCAACGGCATTGCCCAGGGCCGCGCCTTCGCCGTGAATCCCGGCACCTACACGCCGGTCGTTCCCAGCATCGCCTATTACCAAGCGCCGTTCCAGTATGGGCAAACCACGGCGGCAGGCACCCCGGCGATCAATTATCCCTATCAACGCGCCACCAAGCGGCGCACCACGGTGATCGGCGGCCTTTACCGTCAGGAACTGCACTTCTTCAAGGACCGCTTGCTGGTTTATTTTGGCGGCCGTTATGACAAGGCGCGATTCCTCGAACGCGACTATACCACGGTTGGTTTTGGAAAGGTGCGCCGGTTTGTCAACGAGTTCCGTCCGAACGTCGGAGCACTCTACAAGGTTACACAGAGCCCGGACTTCCGCGTTTACGCCAACTACAGCGAAAGCTACTTCGTCGACCAGACAGCCAGCCCCAACGCGGTAGGTGCCAGCACCTTCAAGCCCGAGATCGCCAAGGGTTTTGACTACGGCATCAAGGGTTCATTCTTCAACCAGCAGTTGAGCTATACGATCGGCGCCTATTACATCCATCGCTACAATGTGTTGGTGTCGGACTCGCTCCTTAGCAATGGCACTTATTCGAGCGTTTCTTTGCCCGATGGTGACCAGTTTGACCGCGGTGTTGAAGCCGATGTCACCTGGCAGGTCACTGACGAGATCAGCACGATTCTCAGCGCCGGCCACGTCAACGCGATTTATTCCAACTTCGGCACCAGGTTCCCGGAGGCCGTCGGCCGCTCGGTTCAGAACGTGGTACCGGACAACGGCAGCATCACCCTGAAATACACGCCGCGGAGCGGAATGCTGAAAGGTTTTTCCGCCAATATTGGCGGCACGTGGGTCACTAAAACCCATACGGAACAACCCAACGCGGGTGACACGATCTCCACGACGATCGGAACAACGCAGGTGCCTCCTTACGTGAGCAGCTCGACCAATCAATGGGCGCTGACCATTCCGGGCTACACGATCTGGAACCTCGGCCTGCACTATAACTGGCGTACGGACTGGCGCGCCAAACTGGATCACAGCGTCAGTCTGAACTTCAACAACTTCACTAATAAGAGCTACCTCAAGGTGAACAAGAATCTCGGCGACAGCTTTGCCGTGTACGTCACGTACAAGCTGAGCTTCGCCGCTTTTGGTCTGTAAGTTTTCCTCCAGCCTCGGCTAACATCAGAAAGGCTTCGCTTCGGCGAAGCCTTTCTTTTTTGGCGCATTCGTTCTCCCACGAAAATAGGGGAGTAACATAGGTTTGGAAACCAAGACGCAATATCCCCAAAAATAGGGATAAGGAGAGTCCTGAGGGCAGAAATTTGTTATAAGGTAATGCATTTAAATATCTTATAATAATCTTGGGCGCTTTCATAATTAACAATTTAACTAAAATTCTTGCCTTCTTCATCCTCGACAGAAGTAATAATTTTACTATTCAGCATTAGCGTTCTTTTCCGGAAAGGGGCTTTTCCCCTATGATGAGCCTGCTTTCCGCCTGCAAACCACCAAATAAACCCTGCACCATGACCAAACTGTATCGCAGTACGATGTACGCGGTGCTGGCGCTGCCTTTTGCCGCGCTGGCCCAGGCTCAGACCGCCCCCGCCAACGACGACACTTACAAACTGGACCAATTCAACGTCTCCGCCAGCTCGGTTAACGGCTACGGCGCCTCGGAGTCGATGACCGGTACGCGCGTCGCCACCCAAATCAAGGACCTGCCGTTTACCATCAATGTTCTGACCAGTGATTTTCTGGAAGACTTCGGCATTTTCCAGATCGATGACAGCCTGACCCAGATCGGCGGCTTCACCCAGATCGATATTGGCGGCGGCTTCAACCTCCGCGGTTTCTCCGCCACCTCGCAGCTGCGCGACGGTTTCTACCGTCTCGGCCGCTATGGCTCGACTAACATCGCCCGCATCGAAGTGATCAAGGGCCCGAACGCCGGCATCTACGGTCGCACCTCGCCCGGTGGCATGGTCAACATGATCTCCATCGCGCCGAAAAAAGAGGAGACGGAAACGCTCACTGCCAATATCGGCAGCTTTAAAACCACCCGGTTCATCGCCCAGGGGACGGGCTCGATCACCAAGAACACCTATTATATTGTCAATGTGGCCCAGCTCAATCGCGACTTCGACGTGGACATCCACCACAACCGGGAAAACCAGGCGTTTTTGGCGGTGAAGCACGATTTTGCGGACGGTTCCCACTTGCTGGTCTCGGCGGAATATTTTCTCCAGTACAATCATGCACCGAGCTCCAGCGCGCCGATTATTTTTGATGGGCACGGGACTGTGGCGGTGTCGGGGTCCTCGCAACCAGTGGGCAGCACTGCGATCGGTTATGCCAAGAATTTGGCCAAGTACCAGGCTTTCGGCCCGTTCAGCGAGCTGAACCGCGGCAGCATCACCTTCTTGGCTGCCTACGACCGTCGCAATACCGACTGGTGGAGCACCCGTATCGGTGTGCAGGACTTCCGCGCCCGGCGCTGGGATTACAATCAAAACAGTGGCTGGGGCGCCATCGCCGTCAACAGCTCGGTGCCGGCCAACAATTATCTAGAAACCCGCTCTACTCAGGTCCGCTTTGGCGAAATCATGGAAGACGGTGGCGGCGTCCAGTTCGATAACGTCTTTAATTACAACATTGGCAGCAAGGTCGGCGCCAAGACTCTGGCCACGGTCGATTTCAACGATTATTACCGCTGGGATCCGACGCGCGACACCCTGAAGGACGCGACTTATAATGCCTGGGCCGCCGGCAACGGCATCGCCCAGGGCCGCGCCTTTGCCGTGAACCCCGGCACTTATACGCCGGTCGTTCCCAGCATTGCCTATTACCAGGCGCCATTCCAGTATGGACAGACCACGGCGTCGGGCGGAATTAATTATCCTTATCAACGGGCAACCAAGCGCCGCACGTCAGTTTTGGGCGGCCTTATCCGCCAGGAGCTCCATTTCTTCCAGGACCGCCTCTTGGTTTACTTCGGCGGCCGTTTCGATGAAGCCCGTTTCCTCGAACGCGACTACACCACCCCCGGTTCGGGTCATGTCCGCCGTTTTGTCAATGAGACCCGGCCGAATATCGGTGCACTCTACAAGGTCACGCAAAATCCGGACTTTCGCATCTATGCCAATTACAGCGAAAGCTACTTCGTCGATCAGACGGCTAGTCCTAGTTCAATCGTGGCTTCGACTTTTAAGCCGGAAATTGCCAAGGGCTTCGATTACGGCATCAAGGGATCGTTCTTCAACCAGCAGTTGAGCTACACCATCGGTGCTTATTACATCAATCGTTACAATGTGTTGGTGTCAGACTCGCTCTTGGCTAACGGTACTTTCACGACCGTTTCTCTACCCGATGGCGACCAGCTTGATCGCGGTGTCGAAGCCGATGTCACCTGGCAGGTCACCGACGAGGTCAGCGCGGTCCTTAGTGCTGGTCATGTCAATGCGATCTATTCCAACTTCGGTTCGAGATTTCCTGAAGCGGTCGGCCGCTCGGTCCAGAATGTGGTTCCGGACAACGGCAGCATCACGCTCAAGTACACGCCACGGAGCGGAGTGCTGAAGGGTTTTTCGGCCAATATCGGAGGCACTTGGGTTACAAAGACCCATACGGAAAGCCCGACTGCCGGCGATGTTATCTCTACGACAGTCGGAACAACGTCAGTGCCTCCTTATGTGAGCAGCTCGACCAATCAATGGGCATTGACGATTCCGGGATACACGATCTGGAACCTCGGCCTGCACTACAACTGGCGCACGGATTGGCACGCCAAGCTCGAACATGAGGTCAGTCCGAACTTCAACAACTTCACCGATAAGAGCTACCTCAAGGTAAACAAGAACATCGGCGACAGCTTTGCGATGTATGTGACGTACAAGCTCAGTTTTGCGGCCTTCGGGCTCTGAGTTTTAACGAACGCTTCTCCCTCCCAGCCCGCCGGCCCTTTGGACCGGCGGGCTTTTTGTGGGGGGTGATCAGTGACGGTCATTTCCATCACCACCATCGTGCGCAGACGGCCGGAGCAGACCGTAAACTGAGATCTGGCCGGAGAAGGAAGGTTCATAGACCTTGCCGTTGGCCACGGTCGGCGGGCTGAACTTCGGCCAATCGCCCAGGCTGTCGCGGGCGCTGTTCTGTTCGCTGTTCCACAGCTCCTTGGTCAAATCATCGGCATCGAAGGCGCGGAGCACGCCGGGCGTGGTGCCATGATTGCCATCGCCGTTGAAGGGGATCGAGGCCCAAAGGATGCCGCTGCCCGGCCGCTGGCCGTCGGCGCTGAGGGCGAGCGAACCGCCGGTGGTGTAACCGGTGGGAGCGGTAAAGGTGGACTGGGAAACCGGCGTCGGATCGAAGGTCTGGCCATTGAAGCGAAAGGCACGGAGGTAATCATTGTCCGCCCAGACATAGAGCCAGGGACCTTTTTGCCCGTGGCGGTTCCAATAGACGGGACCTTCCTTGATCGAGCCGTGCGGCGGCACCAGCGAGTTGATCGTAAGCTCCTGCACGGCGCCGGTGTCGCCGGCGGTGAGATGGCCGAGGTGGCGCGTATCGAGGAGATAGAAGATGCCGCTCTTGCCGCCCGCCACAAGCAGGTGGGTGCCGGGGATGAGAATCCCGCCGCTCGCCCCCACGTCGAAATCATGCGCGTTCATCGCCGCCCAGTCGGCGGGCGTGAACCAGTCGAGAAGCTGCAGACCGTGGCTGCAGAATTTGAGGAAGGTCTGGCCGAAATTATCCACGCCGTTCCAGTCGCCGTTGCCAGAAATGTAATAGACGTTTCCCTCCGGATCGACCGCCGGCGCCCAGCCTGCCATCCAAATGCCGCCTTCCTTGCCCGTCGGGCTCGTGCAGAAGACGCCGGTCTGCGCGAGCGTGGTGGCATCGTAGGACATGACCCAGCCATGGTAGGGATTGGCGTCCTCGTTGCTCGCCCAGGCAATGAAGACCTGGCCGCGGGCGAGAGCGAGAGCGCTGCGCTGGTTCTGGATCAAGGGGTCGAAAGTCAGCGCGCCGACCTTGCCCTGAATCGTGACCACGCCGCCGGGCAGATCGGCACCGGTCTCGAGGGCGACCGCGTGCAGCCTTTGAAAATAGGCGCCGTTTTCCTTGGTCCGCACCAAAACATACATCGTGCTGGAGCGCCGATCGATCACCGGCGTGCTTTCGATACCGACGTTGCCGACAATGTTGCCGGGACCGTTGGTCACGACAATATCGGTGATCGGAACGGCGGTGATGCCATGGGCGGGATCGGTGAAGTCACGCACCCAGAGTGGATTGGCATTGGAGCCTTGGTTGTCGTCAGCATCGAAGGCATAGAGCACATCGTTCATCGTCGGCACGAAGATGACATTGTGCAGTCCTTTGCCGGGGATGAGCAGGTGCGGGACGTAGAGGATTTGCGCCTGTACCGCGCCGCTTACGGCATGGGAGAAGAGCTTGCCAAAGGAGCTGACGTTGACGTTGCGAGAATTCAACTCGTGTTCGAAAAGATTCGCGCCGGTGCGCGCATCATTGTAACGCTCGGTCAGGACCTTGACGTCAGCGTGAGACGGCAAGGCAGTGACTGCGGCAAGGAGGAGAACAGACAGGATATTTTTTGGGTT
>DASRHD010000344.1:0-2091 GCA_035650695.1 Opitutaceae bacterium | reverse complement strand
CCGTCGATCAACATCTCGGATCCACGGTCTCAATCTTTTCGGAGTCTTTCGAAATCGACGGTCCCGACACCGGCACGCCGGAGCCCGCGACGTTTGCCCTGCTCGCGGGGCCGCTCGCCGCGATTTTCGTCCGGAAATATTCGCGAATGCGATTGTCAAAATAAAATGCGACTCACCTTCCACATCTGGCGCCAGCCCAACCGGACCTCGTCCGGTAAAATGGTGCGCTACGAAAGCTCCAATTTCAACCCCGACATGTCGATGCTCGAAGCGCTTGACGTGCTGAACGAAGAGCTGATCCACAAGGGCGAAGATCCGGTCACGTTTGAGCACGATTGCCGCGAAGGCATCTGCGGATCGTGCGGTTTCATGATCAACGGGGTCGCGCACGGCCCGCTGCCGAAGACCACCGTCTGCCAGCTCACGCTGCGTCATTTCAAGGACGGCGACGAGCTGTATCTGGAACCCTGGCGCGCCAAAGCTTTTCCGGTCCTGCGCGACCTGATGGTCGACCGCGGCGCCTTCGACCGCATCATCTCGAGTGGCGGCTACATCTCCGTGCCCGCCGGCAGCGCCTGCGACGGCAACGACATTCTGATCCCCAAGCCGTACTCCGACCGAGCCATGGATGCCGCCGCCTGCATCGGCTGCGGAGCCTGTGTCGCTATGTGTCCGAATGCCTCGGCGTCGTTGTTCCTCGGCGCCAAAGTTTCGCACCTCGGTCTGCTCCCGCAAGGCCAGCCCGAGCGCGGCGACCGCGTGATCGCCATGGTCGCTCAAGCCGGGCACGAACTCTTCGGAAGTTGCACCAGCATCGGCGAATGCGAAGCCGTCTGTCCCAAAGAGATCAAGCTCGAAGTGATCGCCCGCATGAATCACGATTTCTTGGCCGCCACTTGGCGCGGCCGGGGCGCGGTCGCCGAAGACCAGCCGCCCGCCCCCGACAAGCCCCTCGCCAGCGAGCGCGCCATCGAAACCCGTTCCGCCGGCTAGGGCAAGCTTTCGGCCTGCCCGTATCAGGGCATGGCTTTAGCCGTGCCAAATCAGCCGCGCCAAAAACGGGCGGGCTAGCAGGCTTTAGCCCTTACTCCTGCCAGCCTTCAGCTCGCCGACGGACTCTTCACTTCCTCGCTGCCCGCCGTCTCGCCCGCCAGCGGCGATTTCGTCAAGTACGCGAGCATCGTCACCAGCGCCCCTGCCGCCGCCGTTATCCCGGTCGTTCCATTGACGGTCCCGTTCGTTGATAGCGCGTGCGTCGCGCCAGTCGCCGCCCCGCCAATCGCCGCTGCCGCCAAACCTTTGAGCCACAATTTCCAGTTCATCGTCACCCTCCGCTTTATACGCTAGCAGCCCGGTTCCGCCTCCTTGGCGCAACTCCTTGGAAACACAGGCGCGAAACGCTGTGAACGGGAACCTCCCCGGCGTGCCCGCAACGGCTCTCCACCGGTTTGCGTCTCTTCAAAAGTAAGCTGAATTATCTATCGAGAGCAGGTAAAAACAACTCGCCGCTTTTGCCGTCTTTTCCCAGTACCACAGGCTGTCACGATTGGTCCGTTCCGAACACGTCAAAATATTGGCGTTACTGTAGAGTAAATGCCCTGCAACTCAAGATAAACCCCGGGGTTAGGCATTTGGCAAACGACCTGCAACGCGAATGGGTGTGCGGCGAATCGGGCATTCTGTGACAACAAAAATTTACGTTTTCTTATTCCTCTTGGGTACATGCGGCGCCCTGCGCGCTGCCGATGAACAGCTGCTCGCTGTCGCCGCGCGTGCGCAAACTGATTTCGATCGCGTCCAGGTCGCCGCCGGCCCCGAACTTCCCGATGCCACACGCTGCCAACAATCGCAGGCGGCTTTGCTTTCCGTCGCCCCGGTCACCGATCTCGCCCAGACGCATTTCCGCAAAGGCTACTGCACCCTCGCCGCCGCCCTCATCACGCGCCACTCCGATGATTTTCTCCAGGCGGCCGGCGAATTCGAGGAAGCGTTGAAGGCTTGGCCTGAGCACATTGCCCGCACTCCCAAGAACCATCCCCTCGAGCCGCTCTCTTCCGCCGTCGTTCTGCTCGCCCCGATCGCCCGGCTGGA
>DASRHD010000343.1:0-4236 GCA_035650695.1 Opitutaceae bacterium | reverse complement strand
GGTCGGAACCTATTGATCGCCAATCTGGTGATGGGATGTTTCAACCTCATCCCGGTCTTTCCGATGGACGGCGGTCGTATTTTTCGCGCCCTGCTGGCGATGCGATTACCCTACTTGAGCGCAACATTCTGGGCCATGAGTGTGGGAAAAGTGCTGGCGTTGCTCGCCGTGCTCTCCGCGTTGTATTATGAGGATTACTTGGTGGCTGCCCTCTTCGCTTTCATCCTTTTCGCCGGCGACGCCGAATACCGCTACGTCAAGCGGCGGGAAATTGAAGACGCGCAATGGGCGGATGCCTTGCGCCATCTTTATCGGGAGCCGCCGCTGCTCCCGCTTTAGCTTCCACCGAACGCCTCGTCCCAGGCTGCAAACGATCGCAGCCGGCCGCCCGAACTGGTAACGTATCATTACGTTACAAAATCGCGGTGGAGACAGCTGGAGAAGAAACGCCAGGGGGCCGCGGGTCGTCGCCGCGCCAAAAGCTTACTCGGAGGGAGCGTTCTCCCGCGTGGCCGCACGTTCGAAGGAAAGCGTGACGTCCGGGCCGCTTCCGCCGTTGGTGGCAAACACCCCGACCCACACCATTTTCTTCATCGCCACATCGGTTGCGAAAACCTGGAGCCAGACCGACCCGTCGTTTGATTTGTAGCCAGCGATATGATTGCCGGTGCGGACAATTTTCAGCCACAACGGGGGTACGCAATCCGCGCAGGCCAGCTGATGGGTCACAGCGCCGGAATCCTCGCTGCGGACAAAACTTTGGACACCCTGCGTGCGGGTGCAGCCCAAGGCGACGAACTTTGACCCGCCGCCAAGCGATTCCCGCATCATCAAGCCGCCGGTTGCCCAATCCTGCTGGCCGGGGGTGATGCGCGCCACCCGGGCGATGATTTGGCAGTCGCCGTTGAGTTTGCTTTGGCCGGAGGCAAAACCGATGCTATCCGTGGTGCCGTCGAGCGGATTGCCCGATGCCGTGAGGGTAAAATTACTCGCGTTCGAGACCTGAATCGATGACTGGCCTTGCGGACCGATGCTACAGCCTTCCCAATCCGCGAAGGCTGGCGCGGCTAAAGCCAAAATCAGAACGCTGGTAAAAACGTGGGATGGCTTTATCATTTGAAGGTGGTTTCGTTCGTTATTAAAATGTAATAAATGAACAACCCGACGCGCGGGGCTGTGCATATCATTATCGGCGCACGACTTTTGTAAAGCGTAGAGTCAAAATTTTTTTACAATAAATTTGCAATTGAATTTGCCGGCTAATTGCAAAAGTATTTCCTCATTAGACGCGGCACTGCGGTTATTAATTTTTTTGCGCCGATCGCTCGGCCTGTAGGCGGTCCAGGACCGCACGGGCTTGCGCAAGCCTCGGATCCAGCTCGAGCGCCTTCTGACACGCGGCGATACCTTCCTCCACCCGACCGGCCTGACCCAAGGCCGTGCCGAGATCAGCGTAAGCCTCAGCCGAAGCCGGCTGCGCCGTGATCGCCTGCCTGAACTGGTCGATGGCGTCCGTCAACCGGCCGGTTTGAGCCAGGGCGCGCCCGAGATTCAACCGGGTCGCAACCGAGTCCGGCGCGAGGCGGAGAGCCTCTTCGTATTCCGTAATCCCGTCGGTCGGCCGACCCGCGTCGCAAAATACGTTGCCCAGATCGTAATGGACTTCCGCTGAACCGGGCTGGAGTCGGATTGCTTCCCGATACTGGTCGATCGCCTCCGGCAGCCGATCGGCGCCGGCCAGTGCCTCGGCCAGCTTGAGGTGCACCGCAAAAGAGTCTGGCGCGAGGCGGGCCGCTTCCTGGTATTGCGCGAGCGCCTCGGACGGTCGATCCGCCGCAGCCAACGCCAGGCCCAAACCAAAATGGGCATCGGCGTAATCGGACTGCTGGCGCAACGACTCCTGCAAATGGGTGATGGCCTCCGTGGTTTTCCCCGCATTCAAAAGCGTAAGGCCGAGATTATACTGAATGATATTGAGGGAATAGGCGTGGGGGCTGCCGGCGATGAGGCGCAAAGCCTCTTCATACTGTTTGATCGCCTCGGAAAAATGTCCGGTGTTCGCCAGGATGGCGCCGAGATTGACGCGAGCTTCGACGTAATCCGGACGGAGGTGCAGCGCTTTCTGGAAGCATTCGACCGCGGTTTTGGTTTCGCCGATCTTGGACAGGGCAATGCCGAGGGTGTTATGGGCGAGGGCATTGTCGGGGCGCTTGGCCGCGGTGTCGCGCCAGAGGGCCAGGTCGGAGCGGTAGTCCTGGTTGCGCCGCGCGGTCAAGGCCGCCAGCCCCGCCGCCAGCGCCACCACGAGCCAGCCGCTGCGCCGGCCCAGGGCCCGGCTCAGCCCCAGGCCCAGTCCGGTGACGATCGCCGCCAGGGCCAGGTACATCCGGTGCTCCACGATCATCTGGGTTGTTCCCGGCACCAAGGAGGTCGGCGCCAGGATGGAAAAAAACCACAGCCCGAAAAATCCCCACACCGGCCGCCGCCACAACGCCCACACGCTCCCCAGCCCCAGGCCCAGGACCGGCACCGCGTAGGGGACCACCGTCCAGGCTTTCTCCACCCAGAAGGTCCCGTACTCAAACACCAGTGGATGCGGCCACACCGCCAGTCCCAGGTACCGCACCACCGCCTCAAACTGGGTCAAGCCGTACGCCCACCACCCCACCCCGACATTGAACCCCACCGTCCCGCTGCGGTTGCCCCCGGTGCTTTTGAGCAACAGGACCAACGCCACCCAGCTCAGGGCCAGCCCGAGATAGTAGCCCCAGCGCCGTTTCCACGCCTCCCTAAAACTTCCCGCCACAAACGTCCGGTCGAAAAAAAACACCATGACCGGCGCCGACACCATCACCTCCTTGCTGCCCATGCCGAGCAGGCAGCACAGCAGCGAAACGATCTGCCAGAGGAGCGGCCGGGGCGACGCCACCGCCCGGACAAAGCTGTACAGGGTCAAAAGATAAAACAGGCCCATCAGCGCCTCGGTCCGCTGCACCACGTACGTCACCGCCTCGGTCTGCAACGGATGCACCGTCCACCACAGTCCCACGCCCAGGGCGACGCTCAGCGCCGCCTCCCCCCACCGCTCCCGCCACCGGGGCAAAAGCAGCGTCCGGCGCACCAAGCCAAACAGCGCCAGCCCGGCCAGGACATGGATGGCCACATTGAGGGCGTGGTAACCCCAGGGCTGCAGGCCCCCCAGCGCATAGTTCAGCGCCAGGGAGAGGTTCACCACCGGCCGCCCGCTCGCCGTCGTGTTCGCCGGCGGCGCAAACAACACCCGCCCCACCGGCCACAGCCGCCGAATCGTCAGATTCTCCACTATCGCCGGCCCGTCATCGAAGGTGAAGACACCGGAATAACTGTCGGCGTAGGCCGCCGCCCCGGCGAGGACGATGGCCGCAATCGCCAGCGGCAGGACGGATCGGCCCGCAAAGGAAGACCATTTTGCCCGCCAGGCTACCGCGCTCGCAGTGGCGTTCTGTCCTCGCATGGATGATTCCATCACATTCAAGGATCGGACCTGGGCGAGCAAAATTAACTTTCAACGGTTTGCATCGCCGCCCCGCGCCCCGTTGACAGGCTTCCGCCGGTCCTCGTATGCTTGGCCGCTTCATGGACAAACCTGCCTATACGCTTGAGTTCGAAAAGCCCCTGCGCGAACTCGAGAAGCAAATCGAGCATCTTCATCAGCAGACGCTCGAGAACAACCTGGACGTTTCGTCCGAGATCTCGGCCATCGAACGCAAGCTCGCCGAGACCCAGCGCGCCATTTACACCAGCCTCACCCCCTGGCAACGGGTGCAGATCGCCCGGCATCCCAAGCGCCCCTACGCGCTCGATTACGTCAGCATGATCTGTGAAAACTTCCAGGAGCTGCATGGCGACCGGCAATTTCGGGACGATCGCGCCCTGGTCGGCGGCACGGCCTTTTTCGACGGGCATCCCGTCGTCGTCATCGCCCAGCAGAAGGGGCGTGAAACCAAGGAGAGAACCGAACGCAATTTCGGCATGCCGCAGCCGGAAGGCTACCGCAAGGCGCTTCGCCTCATGCGCCTGGCGGAAAAATTCGGACTGTCCGTGCTCAGTTTCATCGACACCCCCGGGGCCTATCCCGGGATCGGCTCGGAGGAGCGCCACGTTTCCGAGGCGATCGCCGTCAACCTGCGGGAGATGGCCATGCTCCGAACCCCGACGGTCTGCGTGGTGGTCGGCGAGGGCGGCTCGGGCGGCGCG
>DASRHD010000342.1:0-15031 GCA_035650695.1 Opitutaceae bacterium | reverse complement strand
TAGAAGGTCTTTGCAGTGAGGAGGCCTGCGCTGGTCACGCCGGAGCCGTTGGATTGTGCTTGGTTAACCTGCACGTCCACCTCAGACAGGCGGCCGCCGAGGTCATAGGTGCGGGTGACGGTATTGGCCGGATTGGTATGGGGACCATCGGTCTCGCTGAGATCGCCTTCGGGCGTGTAGGTCATGTTCCAGACGCCGAGGGTATTGGTGGAGGTCTCTGCCACGGTCTTGGTCAGCGGCCGGCTCATGCCATCGTAGGCGTAGGTGGTGGTGCGCTGGTCGCCGTCGGTCACGGTCAAAAGTTCGCCGGCGGAGGTGTAGGAGTAGTTGGTGACGACAGCCGGGTCGCTGTCATTAGAAGTATTACTCGTGCTGGTGTTAGTCTGGACCGTTTTCTGCGTCATGAAGCCGACAAGGTGCTGGCTGCCAATCACGATTGGATCATACGCGTAGCTGGTAACCGTTTTATCCGTGGCCGTCGCAATGTCGCCGGAATAGACGGTCCTGCTGGACAGAAGCCCATTGGCAAAGATCGCAGGGGTCACCGTGCTGTCGGTTTTGTCGATATAGGTGAGCACTTCGGTACGGAGAATTGTGGTGCCGTCCGGAGCCGTGGTGACGATTTGAGTCGGGAGGTACTTGTGGTTTGAATGACCGTCGCCGCCATAGGTGTAAGTCGTGATGATGCCAGAAGCATCGGTGACGGTCGTGGGCAGATTGAGAGTCGAGTCGTACTGGGCCGTCGTGGTGGCAGTTTTGATGCTGCCGTCGCCGGTGAGATCGCCTGTGACATCGGTTTCCTTAATAGCGCCGGTGGTGTTGTCGTACAGGTAAGTGGTGACGAGGCCCCGCTTGTCGGTCACCGTCTGCAGGCTGTTAATGTAGGCACCAGTAGAAGAATTGGTCGAAGTGTACCAGGCTTGGCGCATGATCTGCCCTTTGGCATCGTTGATGAGCAGCATCTGGCCGTTGACTGACTTGTAACCCGTCGAGTGATTATTGGCATCGGTTACGACCACGGCGTTAGCATAAGTATTGTAATCGTAGGAGGCGGTGATCTCGAGAGCGCTCGGATTAGCGGGGTCATTTTGATCGACGCTGGTCTTTTGTTGGATGACCCGGCCACCACCGTCGTAGAAGTTCTGCAGGATGCGCCCGCTGGGGCTGGTCTTTTGGATCAGCAGGTGGTCAGGAGTGCCGTCGCTGTAAGTACCGTACTGGTATTGGTAGGTGCCGCCACCGCTAGGTAGCTGAACCGTAAGCAGGTCAAACGAAGTCGGATCGTAGGTATACTGGACTTGACGACCATCAGAGGCAGTGGCGGTCAGGATATGGCCTTCGGTATCGTACATGAAATTGACGTAGGTTCCATTGGACGACTGGACATTTTTGATGCGGCCATAGTCGTTGGCAGAAGAACTAGTGCCATAGTTGAAGGTGAGCGTGTTGCCACGGTTGTCCTGCCAGGAAGTGAGATAAGGCCGCTGGCGGTCGTAGGGAACGCCGTTCAGGGTTACGGGAAATTTCTGCTCCGTGTAGGTGCGGACCGAGCCGTCGCCGGTGGTCCATTGATAGGTGGAACCGAGACCGGTGCCGGTCTGAACGATAACTGAATTGAATGGATTAGTGCCGCCGTTGCCGGTGTTAGTCAGGGTAGGATTATCCGCTGCCATCGGCACCCACTTGGCGGTGAAGCCCGGAACCAGCCGGAAAATGATCACGGAGCCATCAGCATCGGCGGCCTGGAGGGTCGAACCGTCAGTGGCGCGAATAAGGTAGGAGGAATAATTGAACAGCCAGCCATAGCCGAACTCATTCATCGGCCGGGTATTCAGGCTGGAATAGGTCCGCCGAACCTCGATCGGCAGCGGCCCGTTCACATGAAGATCAACGTGATCTTCGTAGTAGGCTCCGGAGGAGACATCGACCGGCTCGCCGATGATGTTTTGAAGCGTCTTTTTAAAAGCATCGCCGACATCTCCGGTATTGGAAATGGCCTGATCGCCGGTGAGCTGGTAAGTAAAAGTCTGGTCTTCATAAGCTCTGCGCACGTCGGTATCGCACTGAGCGTGTTCGGTAATCTGTACCGACTGACCAAAGTTTACCGGCCAAGTAAAGGATCCCTCCTTTGTGGTCAAAGGAGTGGGATTTGAATATCCTTGTCCCCAACTGGCGTTTCCAATTGCAACATCATAAAATGAATTGGCTACGTCGACTCTGCTCTCGCAATACCCCGTCGACCGCCAGTGAATGGTTATGCTTTGGTTGCCAGGACTAATGAAATAGCTGCCGGCGGCTGACATCCCGTCGTCTTCCGCCGAGACGGACCCAAAGACCGGAGGCACCAAGAGGAGAAGACCAAGGGAGGCGGCGCCAAAGATGCGGCCAAATGAACACGAGCTAACAGCGGGTTTCAGGAGAGAGCGGAGGGAAGCCGGGAGAAGCATGGAATGAAGCCGTTGAGGATTTGCTGCCGGAGAAGACCTACCTGACCGGCAAATGATTGACGTTAGTTGAGAGGGAACCGAGCTGGGACAAAATTGGGCGCGGACCGTGAGTGGCTGCCCATTTTTTGGCAAATGCGAAATGCAATCTGTGTGTTAAATTTGAATACATGATGCAGCTCATCTGCGCTAGGTTCGCCAGGGTTGAGCAATACTGCAGACCAGTTGTCCGATTTTGAGCCTCAGTGACTAGCGTAGCTGGAAGTAGCGCATCTCGATGGCATAAGGCGCTGTTGTGGTCGGGGCTCGAGGGAATTCGAAACCCTGTTCTCGCCGCGAAAGGCGGTATCTGGGCTGGACAAGAGGCCGCCGGCGCACTTATTCCGCCGGGGAGAGCTTGTAGAGCATGACGCCGTGCGCCGGGATCGTCATCTTCAACGGCTCAACCAGCGGTCCGCCGACGTCCGGGTCGAAGGGCGCCGCCAGGTCCGGCAGGTCTTTCTGCCGCCAGAGGTCGCGTACGTGCTGCCGGGCGTTGAAACCGAGGAAGTGGAGCTTGTTGAAGGAGATGGTCTGCGTGACCGAGTCGCGGTTGAAAAATCCCAACGCCTT
This sequence comes from Opitutaceae bacterium, assembly GCA_035650695.1. Classification (GTDB taxonomy): domain Bacteria; phylum Verrucomicrobiota; class Verrucomicrobiia; order Opitutales; family Opitutaceae; genus DASRHD01. The sequence continues at coordinate 11,975 of DASRHD010000342.1, read as the reverse complement.
TGAGCCGTCTTCCAGATCCTTCATGTAAACGTCCACCGGGCCGAAGGTCGCCACGCGCGTCGCCGGCCGGCCGAGCGCATCCTGGTCAATGGCCAGCACCTCGTCGTTGGAGAGCAGGTTGAGCGTGAACGGATCGAGCCGCTCGAGGTCACAGCCGATCAAGAGTGGTGCCGACAGCATGCACCAGAGGCTGATGTGGGAATATTGCTCGTCCGGCGTGAGACCGGTCGGATGCAGGTTGCCCCACCCGACGTAACCGACCACGAGCATGTCGGGATCGTTCCAGTGGCCGGGAGCGCCGTAAGGCGCCCAGCGATCCTGGCTGAAGCCGATTTCCGAGACGCCGTACTGCCAGAACTTCGCGTCCATCTGCCATTTTTCCCAGACGTCGCTCGTCGTGCGCCAGCTGTTCGCCAGGCGGGCCCAGTCCGCGGCGTGCGCGAACGGCGCCGCGTTGGAAAGGCTGAAGACGAGGTCCCGGCCGCTGTGCCGAAGGGCCGAGCTCATCTCCGCCGTGTGCGGGACGTCGTTCGGGTTCCAATCGTATTTCAAATAATCGAAACCCCAGGCCGCCCACTGGTTGGCATCGGCCTGGGCGAAGGAGTAGCGGCCGAACCGGCGGGCTTTTTCGACCGCCTTCAGGTCGGCGGACCAGGCGCCGTCGGCATTGTCACTCGAGCCGCCGGGAAACTTGGCGTAAGATGTCACCCAGGGCGTGGAATAGATGCCGGCCTTGAGGCCGAGGCCGTGAATCGCATCGCACAGGCCCTTCATGTCGGGAAATTTCTCGTTGCCCTGCAGCGCGCCGTCCTTGCCGGTGCGCTTGCCCTGCCAGGTGTCGTCGATATTGATGTACGTCCAGCCGTGGTTGGCCAGGCCGGACGCGACCAGCGCGTGCGCCGAGCGCAGGACCTTCTCCTGGTCCACCGCGCCCGCCCAGCAATTCCAGCTGTTCCAGCCCATCGCCGGCGTAAGGGAGATCGCCTCGCCGACGACGATGCGGAATTTTTTCTCCGCCGTGCCGCGCGCATTTTTTGCGGTCAACACCACCGGAAATTCGCCTGGCTGGGTCAGTACGCCGGTGATCCGGCCGGTTGCCGCGTCCACCGCCAGGCCGTTTGGCAGTCCCTGCACGCCAAATTCCATCGGCCGGTCGCCCGTCGCTGGAATTGTGTAGAGAAAAGGCGAACCCGGCCGGACGCCAAAAACAGTCGGGCCGTTGATGCGCGGTGTGGCGGCCGGCGGCGGAGTGAGGATCGCCGCCGCGGCCTGATCAGACGCGTCGGCTCCGCGGCTGACAGCCGCCAGTCCCAGCAGCAATAGAAACGACGCCCAGAGGTAACGTGGAGTTTTCATGGGGAGTTTGGCGTATCGTAGACCGCTTCTCTCCAAAAATTCAATCGCCGTTACCGGACCTTCGGGTTTCGGCCAGACAGGTCCAGCAGACGGCGCTGCCGGTTTGTTCGCGGAAAACGGCTACGGAGCCGCCAGCTCCTGAGGTGACGTATTCCACCCCTGGATTGTCACGACGGGCCGCTCGTGGTCGAGATCTGCTTCGGCGTAATGCACTTTCAGGATGCGGTGCTCACCCGGCAGGAGGGAGACATAGTTGTCGTCCCAGAATACCGGCAGCACGGGTTGCCGGCTTTTGTCCTTGAGCAACTGCAGCTCGTTGAAGAAAGCGACGTGATCCGTGGGATTGAAAAGATCCAACTCCACTTCGCCATTTCCGAATCGGCTGGTGACTTTCAACTCCGCTCTGGCGAGATGGGCCAGCGCCTTGAAATCGGCGAAGGAGGTGTTGGGCGTGACGTACCATTCGGTCTTGGCTTCGTCGAGCACGTCGGGCCGGACCGACAGCCAATAAAAGTTGCGGTCGAGCTCCTTTCCCTCGCGGTCGGTCAACCGTAGATCCAAAAAATAAACCGGGCTGGCGGGATCCAAGGCGGGAAGCGTCAGCAATTTTCGACCGGTTGCAGCCGGACAATCAACCGGGCTCGCCTTCTCAAAAACCGGTTTCGAATCGAGATTGAGGAGCTTGATTGCCACCTTGGCGCCCGTGAGGTCCGCCAGGGTCTCGTTCGCCGCGTACAACGCGTGGTCGCCGTAGTCGTAGGAGACGTGCAGCGGCGTCGAGGCCTTCCGGGCCCCGTAAAATGCGCCGTTGGGCATCAGGTAGTAATCATAAAGCTGCCAATAAAATTTGGGCCAGGAAGCGTTTAGCATCCATTGAATGATGCCGGTGGTCTTGGGCTGGTTGGCGCCAAAAGCTTCGAACATGGCGCGCATCGCCTCGTAGTTGGTCGCCTGGGCCTTGAAGGCGAAATCTTCCACCGTGGCGGATTCGCCGTAGCGCGCGTTGTGCGCCTTGAGATAGGCGTCCAGATTGCCGAAGGTAAATCGTCCGCAATGGAAGTTCCATTCGTCGTTGATCGGCCAGAGGCGGTCGGGCGACAGCATGCGGCGCAGCGTCGAAATCGGCGGAATTTGCGGCCCCGGTCCGGTCTCGGTGTTGAAACCGAACGCCCCCCCATTCTTGGTATCGACCCACCAGTAGTTCGGTGTGACGTACTGATAGGGCCCCGCCATTTTCACGGCGGTCGAACCGGTGACGTCGCTTTGCTGGAGCTGGCAGGAGGAGAGCGTGGGGCGCGAAGGATCCAGCTGCTTGAGGTCGGCTAGATATTGCTTTTCCACCTCGGGCCAGGGCAGCTTGTCGCTGCCGAGCACCCAGACCAGCACGCTCGGATGCTGGCGCAGCCAGCGCACTTGATCCCGCCAGCAGGCGGTCACCAACGCCACCTCGTCGGCCGTCTTGGCTCCGCCGAAATGGTCGCTCTCCACGATCGGCACACCTCGATACTCGGGCCATTCCCACTGGCAACTCCAGCCGACCATGACGAGAATTCCCAGGCGATCCGCCAGATCGTACAGCTTTTGGCTGGAACCCCAGAATCCCTCGAGGCGGATGGCGTTAAGGTGCATCGCGGCCACATATTCCAACTGCGCTTTCAGGTTGGCTTCGTTCTCGCGCAGGAAAATGTCGTCGACCCAGCCGCCGCCGCGGATCAGCAGCTTCCGGCCGTTGACGATGTATCCGCGGTAGCCCTGCGCGTTGAGGTAGTCGCCGACCTGGCGTATGCCGAAGGTCACCGTGCTCACATCGCTCGACTGGCCGGCTGCGGCCGCCGCGATGCGCATCGAATAGAGGTTGGGCTGGCCGAGCCCGGCCGGCCACCAAAGACGGGGGTGATCGATGTGCAGCGCCGGGTATTTTTCTGGCGTCAATTCCAACTGCTTGGTCTCCCGGGCGCGCAAAGCGTAAGGCACCACGAGGTGGATGCCGGCCGTGTCCACAACCGCCTCACCGGTCAGGTCGGTGTCGGTGTGATTGGCCAGCTCAGCACTTACGATCAGGTCCGCCTCCTGCAGCGTTTTCAGGTTCACGCGGCTTTGCACGAACGGATGCTCAATGGAAACGGCGCCGGATTGCCGCAAATGCACGGGTCGAAACAGGCCCATGTCGTGGTCGGCCGGAGCCGGGCTCCAGTCGACGAAGCCGAGGGTAAAATCACCGGGTTGGGGAGGAAAAACCTCGACGGCCAGGACATTCACGCCGGGGCGGAGCTGGGCGGTGACATCCAGATCGAAGGTCCGAAAGGCGCCGCGCAGCGAGCCGGCGACCTTTTGGCCGTTGAGCCAGACATCCGCCCGATAGTTGATGCCGTCGAAGAGCAGGCGGCTGCAGGTTTTCGAGGCCGGGGCAGCGACGGTGAATTCCTTGCGGTACCACCAGGCACCCTGGAAAGGCCGGGCGGGAATAGCCTCGAGGTTTTTTCCGCGCAAAGGATCCTGGTAAACTCCATCGGCCACCAAGGCACCGAGCACGGTGGAGGGCACCGTGGCCGGCTGCCAATCCGCCAGAGGGAAATCAGGCTGTGAAATTGCCGCCCCGGTCGCGTCGATCCGGTCAGCGGCCTGGATGGCCCAGCCCTCGTCCAACGCGATCGTCTCGCCGAAAGAAACTGACGGCATGGCGGCGGCGGGAACGCTGACGGCCAGAAGGGCGAAAAGGCGAAGGGAGCATTTCATGGGAGGAAGGCGGGCGCCGAGCGGCGGCGAGGCGCTTTTGCGCCCGGGGAGGATGAAAAAACTTGCTGAAGAGTTCCAGATCGATGTCCGGCGATTCAGTCCTCCCAAAGCCTGCGGTCACTCCCAAAAACCGCAGGCGGCGAGCAGATTTTCGGAAGCGGTCGTCAGAATGAGAAATGGACCGCGCCCTCGAAGCGGCGCCCGCTCTTGTACTCGCTCGTGACGAAATGGGCCGGGGCCTTGAGGTATTGTTGGTAGAGCGCGTCGCCGAGGTTGGTTCCGTCGAGGGACAGAGTCCAGTGCTGGTCGATCCGATAGCCAAGGGAGGCGTCGATCTGCGCTCCGGCATGAACCCAGTTGGGCTGATTGTTCAGCGAACTGTAATAGACGTAATCCGAACGCCAGGCGTAGGTCAGGTGGACCGACCAATGGCGGCCTTCATAATAGGGGCTGATGTTGACTGAGTTGCGCGATGCGTAAGGGAGAGCTCCGATGGGACTATTGTACTGGTTGGGGGCATAGTTTGCCGGAGCCTTGGAGGCGGTGAAGGTATAATTGGCGGTGATGCCGAAACCGTGGCCAAGATCCTGCACCCAGGCCAAATTGAAGCCGCGGCTTTGCGCCTTGCCGCCGTCGATGGGGCGGCCCACCGCATAGTTGGCGTTGGCGCCGAGATTCGAGCTGTAGTGCGTTTCGATCGTGGTATAGGTCGTGGTGTAGTTCGCGATCTGCCGGTCGAAGAGGGCAAATTGCAGCAATGATTTCCGGGTGAGGTACCATTCCGCGGAAAGATCGAAATTGTTGGAGCGATAAGGAAGGAGGGCTTGATTGCCGCCCTGGGCGATGCCGATCTGGGTGGGATCCGGCGGGTCCTGCGGGTTGAAGGAAGGACTGAGGGTGGCGAAATTTTGCCGGGCAATCACCTGCGATGCACCAAAGCGGAAGAGGAGATCGGGGCTGCTGGAGTAGATGAGATTGAGGCTGGGCAGGACGTTGGTGTACCGGCGGAAGAGGTTGGAAGGGCTGACATCGGCACTATTGGCGGGGGTCTGTCCCGCCGGCGTGATCATCCAGCCCAGGCTGGATTGATCGGTGGTGATGTAACGGACGCCCACGTTGCCGGTGAGCTTGTCCGCCCCGAACTCGATTTCGGCATAGGCCGCCTTGACCTTTTCGCCGACCGTCCAGGTGTTCAGGTAATCGGTCTGGGTTTTGTCGTAGATCAGGTTCTGCGCGTTATAAAACGCGACGATATTCCGCTCGTTGACGAGGAAGTGATGCTCCATCTGCGCGGTGGCGCCGGGAACGCCTTTGAGAAAATTGCCGGGCGTGGGAAAAGTGCCGAAGTCCGCGAAACTGTCGGGCAAGAGGGGCGTGGTGGTGGTCCAGCTGCCGCTGGTGTCGTGGTTGCTGTATTTGGCGCCGGTCATCACCTTCTTGAGGAACGGGAGGCCGGTTTTGATGTTCACGTCCAGCTGTGCGTACTTCTCTCCGTCGGAATTCTTGTTGATTTGCTGAAAGGCGTAGCCGGCGCCGTTGGCCATGGTCCATTGCGAGGGGTCGGTGGCGAGGGCGGGATTGTCGAGGCTCCAGCTCAGGCCATTGTTCGAAAAGGAATAGTCGGCATTTTGCAACTGGGCCTCGGCGAAGACCTGGCGCTGGGATCCGCCCCAGGCGGCGGTGCGGCCGACCTGGCCGATCACTTCCACCGGATCGTGTTTCCAAGTCGCCTTCAGATCGTAGACCTCGGTCTTGGTGACGGAGTCGGGATCGAAAATGGCGTCGCCGAGGAGCAGTCCCCCGGTGATGTGGCCGGATTGGATGACCCCATTTTGGATGGAGACCTGATCGAGCTGGCCACCGCCCTGGTAGGCGGGGTACATCTCATTGTTGTGGTCCGAAAAAGTGGCGCGCACCCAGAGCAGGTTGAAATCGAACCGCAGCTCGTCGGTCGGCTTGTACTGGACGGCCGTTTGTATGCCCTGGCGCTTGCGATCCTGGATGAATGAGGCCACGCCGCCCTGCTTGGCGTATTGGGCATTGGGGTTGGCGGCGAGTTGCGCCGCCACCGTCGCATTGCCGACTTCGCTGCCGAGGTAGGAGCCGGGGTTGGCCGGATCGGGATTGCCGTTGAAGACATCGTATTGGGGGGCGCCGCCGTTGACGCCCGCAATGGTGTTCCCCGGCGAGCTTTCGCCGTAGGTCTCCAGGCCGTCCCGCCGCAGATGCTCGAATGAGTTTTGCAGCGAAACTTCGAAACCGTACCGTTTTTCCGCATCCCTCCAGCTGTAGAGAATCGATTCGTTCCCGTGCCCGGAACGGGAGCGGTCGTTGTAGTTTTGCGCGAAAGTCCCGCTCACCGTGTCGGCCGGCATGTCCAGCGGCTCCCGCGTATGGAGGATGATGGTGCCGCCGATGCTGCCCTCGGGCAGCCGGGCCTCCGAAGTCTTGTAGACCTCGGCCGTGCCGAGCACTTCCGGGGCAAGAAGGGTGTAGTTGAAATTCCGGCCGGTCTGGTTGAGGACGTACCAATCGCCGGTGGCGACGGTCTGGCCGTTCAAGAGCGTGCGGTTGAGATCGGGATCGGTCCCGTTGATGCTGACGCGTTCCCCTTGGCCCCAGAGCTGGTCGACGGTGATGCCGGGCAGATGGGAGAGAGATTCGGCCACGTTGGTGTCGGCAAACTTGCCGACATCCTCGGCCGTGATCACATCCACGATCAGGTTCGCCCGCCGTTTTTCGTCCAAAGATTCCTGCAGACTCTGCCGGTAGCCCGTCACGGTGAAGGTGTCCATTTTCACGGTATTCCCGGCGGTGTCGGGCGAGGCGCTCGGAGCCGGAGTCTGGCCCCAGACCGCAGGAAGGGAGGCCGAAGCGAGGAGAAAAAAGGCAAGGAGAAGTCGATGCCGCCGATAATGGGTGCGAAGAGTGTTCATGAGTGCGGACGCGGGGTAAGAAAGGAAACGGGAGGGGCGAGAAGCAGAAATTCCCTCGGGAAAGCCAGCCTGATGGATCATATTAAAACGTTTTAATATCGGAGCAAGCGCCTCTGCCGCCGTCAAGGCGAATTCCGGAAAAAATCCGCCGGGGCCGCTCACCCCGTCCGCTTTTTCGCCGGGGCGCGCTGGGTCGAGCCGCGAATCGCCAGGTCGGGAATCAGCCGGTGCCGGACCACCGCCGGGATGCGCTTCTCCTGTACGGCGCGGATGCCGTCCATGACGATGCTGCTCGCCATGTTGCCCATCCGCCCCAGCGGCTGTCGAACCGTCGTCAATGGCGGCGTCAACTGGGCGGAGGGAGCGACGTCGTCAAAACCGACGACAGAGCACTGCTCCGGCACCTTGATTCCGGACTCGTGCAGCGCCCGGATGGCGCCGAAAGCGGTCAGATCGTCGAAGGCGACCAGAGCGGTGAACGCCCGGCCGCGAGAGATCAATTCCTTGGTCAGCCGGTAGGCGTTGTCGAAGCCCAGATCCGTTTCGAAGTGATCCGGCAAGTCGACCACCAGCCGGGAATCGATCTCCCGGCCGGCCCCCCGGGCGAACTTCTGGATTCCGCTCCAGCGGGGCGCGCTGTCGATCAGGCTTTTGGGTCCACGGATGAAGGCGATTCTTTCATGACCAAGCAGGTACAGGTGTTCCATGGCCAAACGCACTCCCGCCTCGTTGTCCACCATGACCGAGCTCACCACGCCCGATTCGTCCTCCCAGCCGACGATCACGGTGGGGACGTTGCGCCTGGCCAGATCGCCGAGGATGGCAAGGTCCACGAAAAGCCAGTTTGCGACGACGATCAGGCCCTCGACCTGACGCTCCAGCATCATTTCCAGATATCGCTCGAAGCGGGGCGGCTCGTTGCGGGCGTCGGTGACAATGGGAACATACGAGGCGTCGAACAGGGCGCTTTCGATGCCGCGCAACACGGGCGTGCAAAACGGATCGGTGATATCGAAAAACATGACGCCCACCGCATGGCTGCGACGGCTGCGCAACGAGCGCGCCGTGGCATTGGGCCGGTAACCCAGCCTTTGGGCGGCTTTCTTGACGCGTTCCGTGGTGGCGGGCGAAAAATAGCGTGCGAGAGGAGCGCCGTTCAGGATGAGCGACACGGTGCCGAGGGAAACATCGCACGCCGCCGCGACGTCCCGCATCTTGACCGCCAGTCCCCTTTCGCGTGATCGCTTCGATGCCATGGGTGGTGAGTCGTTGCCGGGGGACTATGCTTCTGTCGCTTCGAAATTGAGCGGACGGACGAAACCCTTTGTCTTCCAGAATCCGAAGGCAATCCCGATCGCCATCCAGAGCGAGCCAACGATCATGGCGAGACGGCCCAGGCTCAGCCACAGCCCGAGGCAAATTGCGAAACCCAGCAGGGGCGGCAACGCATAGCGCCATTGCTTCTGTTCGGCGCGGATGAAGTAGCGGACGAAAGCCGCGGCGTTGACCCCCATGAAGGCGATCAAGGCCCCGAAATTCAGCATTTCGGCGCCCAGCTCAAACGAAAGCAGAAACGAGCCGATCAAGACGAGGACGCCGATAAAGTACACGTTGTTTCTCGGCACGCGGGATTTTTCATCGACCGCGCCAAAAAACCCCCGGGGGAGGGCTTCACTCCGGCCCATGCCGTAGAGGAGGCGCGCCGCCCCCAATTGCGCGGCCATCCCCGAGCCAAAGTTGGCAATGAGCAAGGTGAGGCCCACGATCAAAAAGAGCGGCGGCCAAATCCGACCGGCGGCCGCCACATAGGCGGTGTCGACGTCAGGGAAGGGTTCTGAGGCGGGCCAGGCCAATTGCATGATATATACCTCGATGGCGGCGAGAATGCCGATGACCAGGCAGGTCAGCACGGTGGCGAGCAGGATATTGCGCCGGGGATTTTCCGCCTCTTCCGAAAGCGTGGAGATGCCGTCGAAGCCGATGTAGGTGAGGACGGCGATCGAGGTGCAGTGGAAAAGCGACCGGGCATCGAACGTGCCGGGATCGTAAAACGGCCGCAGGAAAAATGCCGGATCGCCATGCGGACGGCCGAGGATATAGCGGGCGGCGGCGATGAAGATCACGACCACGACCGCACCCATTCCCGCTGCCATTCCAGCATTGAGGCGGGCGGAGGATTTTATTCCCCGGATGTTGAGCAGGGTGAAGGTCGCGGCAAAAAATACCTTCCAGATCGCGTCCGGCACCGCGGGGATGAAGACATGCGCCTGCTGGGAGCACCAGATCGTGCAGATCAAAGGATTGAGCAGATAATCCATCACCATGCTCCAGCCGGTGACAAAACCGAGGGCCGGATGAATTTCCCGGGCCACGTAGGTGAAGGCTGATCCAGCGCTCGGATAGGCGCGGGCCATCCTCCCGTAGCTGAGACCGGTGAAAAGCATCGCCACCATGGCGATGAGCAGGGCCGTCACCACGTGCCCGTGCCCGGTGGTGCTCAGCACGCCGAAAACCGACATCGGCGCCACGGGCTGAATCACAATCACGCCATAGAGAATAAGGTCTCGCAGCTTGAGGGTGCGGCGCAGTTCAGGCATGAGAGGACCGAGCGGGCACTCGGAGTGGGGGCGGGTGGAGAGGCCTCATCCAAAAAAAGGGAGGATACGGGCAGGACGGCCGGACCGGAGCGGAGCGGGGAATGCCGGCAAATTCAAGCAAATATTAAAACGTTTTAACTCCAGAACCCAAAACAGCCTTCCGCCGGGCCCACAACGCGGCGCCGACGATGCCCGCATCGTTGAAAAATTCCGCCGGGACGAGTTTTGCCCGGGACTGGATGTACGGAAAAAACCGGCGGTGCTCCGCGCTGACGCCGCCACCGATAATGATGAGTTCAGGCCAATGAATGGTTTCGAGAATCCGGATATAGCCGTCCAGGCGCCCGCCCCACGTTTTCCAGGAAAGCCCCTGGGCGCGGCGGATGGAGGAAGCGACATATTTTTCCGCGGGTTTCCCGTTGAGCGGCAGTTGCCCCAATTCGCAGGGAAAAAGCACGCCGTGGCCAAAGAGCACGGAACCCACCCCGGTTCCGAACGTCAGCATCAGCACCTTGCCCTTGCACCCGCGTCCGGCGCCAAAGGTCATTTCCGCCAGTCCTGCCGCCGCCGCGTCGTTGATCAGCGAGACCGGAAGCCCGGTGGCCCGGGAGAAAAGCCTCACTCCGTCGAGACCGATAAAGCCCTTGTGCAGGTTGTCCGAAGTCAAAATACGGGAACCGTTGATGACGCCGGGAAAGCCAACGCCGAAGGGCTCTCGCCAATGGAGCCTTCCCACGAGGCTCACCATGGCGTCGGCCATCTCGTTCGGCGCCAGCAGGCCGGGGGTCTCGATCTTTTCCGGTTCGTGAAGCAAACGCCCGGTGCGCATCTCGACCACTGCCGCCTTGATGGCCGAACCTCCGATATCAATGCCGAGAAAATTCATGAATAATGGCGCCACAAGAATCGGACCGGAAAAGAAGCCAATCCAAAAATGCAGCGGACGGAAGGTTGCCGCAAAAAATAGACGGGAAGTCAGGCGGCTTTAATTTCGCTTATGTTTCCCACCCCGGCTTGCTTCAATTTCGCCCAAAGGGTGCGCAAGCCGCCACGCCGGCGGCGAATCCCGCGTCGTTTTTCCATCAATTTGCACATCCGTTGACGAAAAACCCCATTGCGGAGCGGGCAGGAAGCCCGGACGCTCCCGCCGCCGGGGTATCGCGGTGATTGGCGCTTTCTGCTTTTCCGTATTGCTGTCCTTCATCACCTCGTCCGTAGTTTTATTGCCTCCTGATGCAGATACACCTGCAAGCCCCTGCAACGACGGCCTCAAATGGAGGTCGCGCATGAGCTCGAGCTTGCGATTTCTTGCCGAGGCCATGCGTCATCCCCTTAAAACCGGCGCGCTCTGGCCGAGTTCGAAGGCACTTTCACAAGTGGTGGCGGACCAATGTCACGTCCCTTCGGGCGCCGTGATTGTTGAATTGGGGGCGGGGACGGGCGCGCTGACCGAACTGATTCTGCAGCGGTTGAACAGTCAGAACCGGTTTCTCGTCGTCGAGATCAACCGGACGCACGCAACTTTCCTTCAGGGTCGCTTTCCCCAATGCAAGGTGATCCACGATGCGGCGGAAAATCTTGAAGAACATCTGTCGGGCGCGCGCGCCGCTTGCATTGTCAGCGGCCTGCCCTGGACGAACATGTTTGCGCAGGCGCAGGATCAATTGCTCAAGGCGATTGTGGCGTCCCTCGCCCCGGGCGGTCAGTTCGTTGCCTTCAGCTATGCGCATGCGTGGTGTCTTCCCAGCGCACGCCGCTTCCGGGCGCTTCTCGGCCGTCGTTTCAGCCGGGTGGAGTTTACGCCCATCGTGTGGAAAAACCTGCCGCCGGCAAAGGTCCTGCGCTGCTGGAAAGACCGTTCGGTTGCCCGCAATGGCGCGCGACCGGACGGACGGAATTTGGATTTAGTCGGCTGCGGAGAGAGCGAGGATGAGTGCGAGGTGAACCCGCACGCTGGCAACTCGGCCGCTTAAGGCGTCGTTGACTTGTCGAATGCAAACGGCGGCGACGCATCGCATCGCCGCCGTTGCTCTTACCGGTCGATCAATTTCCGATAAACTGCACTTCCTTGACGATCCAGTGATAGGACGTGTCGCTCGTGCGCACCTGGCCGACGAAGCGGGCGCCCAGCACGCCGCTCACCGTCGTGCCGGAGAAGGTGTACTTCTGCCCGCCGGCTGAGGTGCTGTACGGATAGGCGGGACTGACCGTCCAGCCCGAATCCGTCCAGGTCGAGCCATCGGTCGTGAACTGCAGCTTCAGGTTCGCGGTCAGGAAACCGTCGCCGCCGGTGGTGATGTCGCCGTTGATCACGTCAGCCGACGTGATCGTGTGCGTCGACGACCAGACC